>NZ_VMBJ01000210.1:0-242 GCF_010608305.1 Stenotrophomonas sp. AS012628
CTCGCGCAGGGCGCGGGTGGCGCGCTGGGCGATGCCTTCCGGGTTGTATGCCTCGGCGGCGTCCAGGGACTTCTTCTCCACCGGGGTCACCGGGAACAGCGCCAGCGCCGGAATGCCCAGGGCCACCCACTCTTCCGCCTCGATCAGCAACTGGTCGATGGACAGGCGCTCGACGCCGGGCATCGACGGAATGCTTTCACGCTGGTTGACCCCATCGAGGACGAACACCGGCAGGATCAGGT
>NZ_VMBJ01000211.1:0-242 GCF_010608305.1 Stenotrophomonas sp. AS012628
GACCCTCGTCAACTGCACCGGCTATGGCGCGCGCGCCCTGCTGGGCGACGAGACGATCGTGCCGGTGCGCGGCCAGACCGCCCGCCTGATACCGCAGGCCGAGGTGAATTACGGCCTCGTCTACCGCAACCACAATCTCAATGTCGTGCCACGCCGCGACGGCATCCTGGTGCAGGCCCAGGCCGACGGCGATTTCGGCAATGCCGACACGACGGTCGACCGCGCGGCATCCGAGATGGCGG
>NZ_VMBJ01000212.1:0-242 GCF_010608305.1 Stenotrophomonas sp. AS012628
GTAAGAACTCAAGGCATGACGTTTGCCGGTCTCCAGTCTGGAGCCGACCTGGCGGTGATAGAACAACAGGGGTTCCCTGATCAGCCTGCCTCGCACCCCACATCCGACCAGGGCGATCCAGAAATCCCAATCCTCGAACTGTGCCTCCCTGGCTTCGTCGAAACCGCCTACCGCCAGCCAGTCATCGCGATGAAAGATCGCGGAGACACAGAACGGATTGAAGTAACGCAACAGTCCGGGAT
>NZ_VMBJ01000213.1:0-241 GCF_010608305.1 Stenotrophomonas sp. AS012628
GTATAGACGAGGGAGGTCCGCAGCGTCCTAGAGAATCCCATGGTTGCGGGCCTCGAAGATCGCTTCCGCCTTCGAGGTCACCTCGAGCTTCTGGTAGATGCGCCGGACGAAGGTCATCACCGTGTTGCGCGAGACCAGCATCAGCTCGGCAATCTCGTCATAGCTGAAGCCCTTGGTGATCAGTTCGAGCGCCTCGCGCTCGCGCGGCGAGAGCGGGGAGGCGATCGGAGTCGCCATGGCC
>NZ_VMBJ01000214.1:0-241 GCF_010608305.1 Stenotrophomonas sp. AS012628
GTGCGTGCACGCCGTCGGCGTCCAGGCCGAGGGCGACGACTTCGGCGCCGAGTTCGGCGAACTGCATGGCGATGGCCGCGCCGATGCCGGAGCTGCCGCCAGTGACCAGCACCTGCTGGCCGGCGTAGATATCGTGTTGGAAAACCATCGGCGATCGTTCCTTCAGGCGTCGGCCAGGGCCGGGTTGGGATTGACCAGCACCTTGACCTGCGACTTGTCGCGCAGCAGGGCCTCGAAACCG
>NZ_VMBJ01000215.1:0-241 GCF_010608305.1 Stenotrophomonas sp. AS012628
GATTGGAGGGTCTGACCGTCTGAGCGGCGGAGGGTCTCCCCGATCTGATCGTGCTCTCCGTTGCTGTGGGGCCGTGGAGCCCTGATGCCGAGGCCAGGCGTTGAGCCGGGGCGGCTGGTGGTCCTGGGAGGCCGGTCAGGCGGTCAGGCTCTCAGCGGGTGGCTGTGAGGCGGTCAGGCGTTCGGCCTCTCAGTCGGTCAGTCGTTCAGCCAGGGAGGGAGATTTAATTGACGGTGTGAGG
>NZ_VMBJ01000216.1:0-240 GCF_010608305.1 Stenotrophomonas sp. AS012628
CGGCAAGGGTGTGTGGGGCCGCATCCCGATGCCCGCGCACTCCAACCTCAAGGAAGACGAAGCGAAGCAATTGGTGGCCTGGGTGTTGAGTTCAGGCTCCTAGGCTTCTACGTTGCTCGCCGGGGAAAAGGAAGAGGGCCGGCATTGTCCGGCCCTTTCTCTTCTCCAGGATTGCGTTCTATGGTTGCGTGAGCCGGCGCGAATTGGCGTCCGTCCGGAACACGATCGGCACTTCACCGG
>NZ_VMBJ01000217.1:0-240 GCF_010608305.1 Stenotrophomonas sp. AS012628
TCACTGGACGGAACTGACCGGCAGCGATTTCGACGTGCAGGTGCAGATACGCAGCGGTGGCGAACAGGTGATAGCGCGTGAATGGCCCGGCGCTGAGCTGCGCTATGGTTGCTTCTTTCGACGAATACGGGTTGTTCTGCACCGAGTTGCCGGGCTGCGCGTTCCACGCCAGGCCGTTATCGAACCCCGTATTGCCGGCGAGCTGCCATTGATTGGAACCGGCGTTGAACGACCAGTGGC
>NZ_VMBJ01000218.1:0-240 GCF_010608305.1 Stenotrophomonas sp. AS012628
GTAGCGCACCACGCGGTGGGTGGCGTTCTTCAGGGAAAGCGTCTCGATCTCGTCGATGCGCTGGTGCAGGCGGGTGCTGAGCTTGGCCAGCAGGGCCAGGGCCAACGGGGTGTTGTCCTGCAACTGGCGCAGGTAGGCCTTGTTGGAGAAACGGAACAGCTGGCTGGGTACCACGGCCTGGGCGGTGGCCACGTAGTTCGGGGTGTCCATGAACATCATCGCCTCGGCGAAGGTGTTGCG
>NZ_VMBJ01000219.1:0-240 GCF_010608305.1 Stenotrophomonas sp. AS012628
TCCCCTATCAGGGCATGCGCCAGCCGGCGATGTCGGTGCTCCAGGGCGCCACAAGTTTTGTCATTGAAAGTTCGAGGGCCCAAGGTCCACAGCCTGTCGAACTCCAGGGCGCCGATCTACTGGACCCCGAGGTGTTTGCTGGTCGGGCCTCTCGTGCACCATGGGCCCGGTCATTGACCGATACACAGGTTGAATTTCTTCAGCTGCGCGCGAAATGCGCAGCACCTCAACGTCCCGACC
>NZ_VMBJ01000022.1:0-66153 GCF_010608305.1 Stenotrophomonas sp. AS012628
TACATGGACGTACTTGCAGCGTCCCCTGCGCGGCCTGCCCGCCCGGCCCCACCCGGCATTCGCCTTCAGCGAACAACCACGAGGGGCTGCGCCGTTCGCTGGAAACTCAATCGTCCGCGGAAACCGTGCGCCCCGACGCCCACGCCCGTAGTGCCTCCACCTGCTCGGCCATCAGCACCGACAGTGGCCGCGTGGCGCGGATCTCGGTCATCAGCAGCTCGGTGTCCAGCGGCCGGCCCTCGGCATGCGCCGCATACAGGCCGGCGACGATCGCCTGCTCGATCTCGGCGCCGGAGAACCCATTGGCGGCCGCCGCCAGCGCGGGCAGTGCGAAGTCGTCGGCGTTGAGCTGGCGCCGGCCCAGGTGCAGCCGCAGCAGTTCCACGCGCACGTCAGGCGAGGGCAGGTCGACGAAGAAGATCTCGTCGAAGCGGCCCTTGCGCAGCAGCTCGGCAGGCAGCTCGTGCACCTGGTTGGCAGTGGCGACGATGAACACCGGCGCCTTGCGCTCGGCCATCCAGGTCAGCAGGTAACCGAGCACGCGGCGTGACACGCCGCCGTCCTCGCCACCGCTGGCCAGGCCCTTCTCGATCTCGTCCATCCACAGCACGCAGGGCGCCAGCTGCTCGGCCGAGGCCAGCGCCTGGCGCAGGTTGGCCTCGGTCTCGCCGTGGTACTTGTTGTACAGCGCGCCCACGTCCAGGCGCAGCAGTGGTACGCCGAAGCCGGCGGCGGTGGCCTTGGCCAGCATCGACTTGCCGCAGCCCTGTACGCCCAGCAGCAGCATGCCGCGCGGCGGGTCCAGCCCGGCCGGGGCCGAACCGGCAATGAAGGCCACGCGGCGCTGGTTGATCCAGCGCTTGAGCCGGTTGGCGCCGGCCACGTCGCCGAAACGCGCGCTGTCGTGCTCGAAGAACAGGTGGCCGCTACGGTTGAGCAGCTCGAACTTCAGCCGTGCCAGCTGTGGCAGGTCGTCGTCGCGCAGCGCGCCATCGGCGTAGATCAGCTGGCGGGCGATGCGCCGGGCATCGACCAGGCTCAGGCCCTGCAGGTTCTTCAGGATCTTCTTCACCGCCTCGCTGTCGACTTCAACCCGGCGGCCGCCATGCTCACGCGCATAGGCGTCGGCCTCTTCGCGCAGCATCTTCAACAGGGCGTTGGCATCGGGCAGGCGCGGGTTGAAGCGCACCGCCAGTGCTTCCAGCTCGGCCGGCAGCTCCACCTTGGCACCAATCAGCACCAGCACATGCGGCTCGCTGTGGCGGCGCTGGATCAGGTCGCGCAGGGCGCGCTGGTGACTGGCATAGCCCAGGTAGGGGTGGAAATCGAGCAGCAGGTAGACCCCGCGCTGCTCCGCCTGGCGGATCATCTGCAGGGCCGCGCTGGCGTCGGGCGGCCCGACCGGCGGGTCTTCGCTGTCCAGGTCGATCCGGCGCAGGCCCTCGGTGATCGACCAGCGGTGCAGCGCCCGCCATACGTGCATCAGCGTCTGCCGGAACAGCTCGACGATGCGACCCTCGTCCTGGGTCTCGATGACGATCAGTGGGGTGTTGGCGCGGATCAACGCGCTCAGATCCTGCAGTTCGCTCATGCCGGTTCGATCCTTCGGGGGCGCCACGATAGCAAAGGCGATGGCCGCTGGTTCAGCACGACGCTACCTCCCGTCACCATCGCCGGTGTACGCTCGGGGCACGTACCCGGAAGCGAGGCTGGCATGAAGACGATCCTGGTGGCCGGTTCCAAGGGCGGGGTGGGCAAGACCACCGTCGCCACCCACCTGGCCGCGTACGCGGCATTGCAGGGCAAGGCCACGGTGATTGCCGATGCCGACCCGCAGGGCTCCAGCACCCGCTGGGCACAACGCCGTGCCGGGCTGGAAAGTGCGGTGCTGCCGATCGATGTGTATCGGAAGAAGCAGTGGGCGCAGAAGCTGCCCGATGGCACCGACACCGTCATCATCGACGCGCCGGCCGGTGCCCTGGCTGACGATATTCCCCATTTCCTCGACGCTGCCGACGCGGTGGTGGTACCGGTGCTGCCCTCGGCGCTGGACATCGAAGCGATCGTCGGCTTCCTCAACAGCCTGGCCCAGAACCCGCGCGTGCACAGCCGCAAGCTGCCGGTGGGGCTGGTGCTCAACCGTACCAAGCCATGGACCCAGACCTCGCAGCAGGCGCTGCAGATGCTGGGTGAATGGCCGTACCCGGTGGTCGCGCAGCTGCGCGACAGCCAGAGCTACGTGGTCATGACCGGCCTCGGCCGCAGCCTGTTCGACTACCGCTCGGCCCAGGTGCGCGAGCACCAGGCCGACTGGGAGCCGCTGCTGTCCTGGCTCAAGCTTTGATGCCTGCATCACTCTTTCTGCTGCATCCTCTTCTTCATGGAAACCCGCGATGCGTGAATTGATCCTGCTGCGCCATGCCCATGCCGAACCGGCGACCCCCGGCCAGGCCGACCTCGACCGGCCGTTGTCGCCGGTGGGGCTCGCCGAAGCCGAAGCCGCCGGCAAGTGGCTGAAGGAGAAAAACCTGCTGCCGGACTGCGTGCTGTGCTCACCGGCGCGGCGCACCCGGGAAACCCTGGAAGCCGTGCTCGGCACCATCGGCTACGTCGAGAAGCGCCTGGAAGACCGTATCTACGAGGCCACCCCCGGCACCCTCGCGGCGCTGGTGGACGACCGCCGTGACCTCGACCGGGTGCTGGTCGTCGGCCATAACCCCGGCCTGGAGCGCCTGGTGGCGTTGATGACGGAAGGCACCAGCAGCGACTACCGCGGCATGCCGCCGGCTGGCATTGCCGTGCTCGGGTTCCCGCGCGAGGCCTTGATCGAGCCGGGCGTGGCCAGCCTGAACGCGTTCTGGTGGCCGTGATCCAATGAGCCTGGCGCGGCGCAGCCGCTTTCTGCTGCCCGTGCTGCTGGTTTCCGGCGCGGCCTGGGCTGCCGCGCCACCGCCAACGCCCCTGCCGCCGGTGGTCGCCGAGGCGCACCGGGTCCTGCGCCTGGATACCCAACGCTCGCAGATCGGTTTCGAGGTGCGCACCCGCTTCGGGCAGCGCATCGAAGGCCTGTTCCCGCACTTCGAAGGTCGCATCGAGGTCCTCTCCGATGGCCGCCACCAGGTGCACCTGAAGATGTTCACGCGCTCGGTCGAAATCCCCGGCAAGGCGCGCTACACCGGCTGGATGCGCGGCGAGGAGTTCTTCGACGCGGGCCGCCACCCGGTGGTCGAGTTCGACTCGCTGCCGTACTGGCCGGAGACCGTGGAAGACGGGGGCGACATCAACGGGCGGCTGACCCTGCGCGGGATCAGCCACCCCGAGACACTGAAGGTCGAGAAGGCGGAGTGCGCCCGACCCGGCTATGATTGCGACGTCGTCAGCCGCGGTACCGTGCAGCGAGGCCGGTATGGAATGGACAGCTGGCAGCTTGCCTTGAGTGACCGAGTGACCTTCGTATTGCGAGCGCGCCTGAGCGAGGCGCCGAAACCGTGAACCTCCTGCTGCGTGTACTGGCGCTGGCAACCGTGTTGCTGGGCAGCGGTTGTGCATCGCTGTCCACTGCCGAGCGCGACCGTGCCGAGGCCATCGCCGTGCAGGCGCGATCGACCCAGGTCGACTGCCAGCGCGCCGACCGCTGCGCGCAGGACTCGCCGCTGCGTGCGCTGGCCGGCCGGGCGTTCACCGAATCCACCCCGGAGCAGCCGCGCCACTACGCCACCCTGCTGGATGAGGGGGAGGGCGCCCTGGTGGCGCGCCTGAACCTGCTGCGCAGTGCCACCCGCAGCATCGACCTGCAGACCTACATCTTCGACAAGGACGACAGCGCACGGCTGGTCATCGACGAACTGCTGGCCGCGTCGCGGCGCGGGGTGAAGGTGCGGGTGCTGATCGACCAGCTCTCGGCGATTTCCGACCTGCAGATCCTCGGCGCGTTGTCCGGTGCCCACCAGAACTTCCAGCTGCGGGTCTACAACCCGACCTTCGGCAAGGCCCGGCTGAACTACTTCGACTACGCCGGCAGCGTGCTGTGCTGCTTCCGCCGGTTCAACCAGCGCATGCACAACAAGCTGCTGGTGATCGACGATGCGATCGGCGTGGTCGGCGGCCGCAACTACCAGGACGACTATTACGACTGGGACCGCGAGTACAACTTCCGCGACCGCGACGTCATGATCGCCGGCCCGGAAGCGCGCGCGATGGCGGCCAACTTCGATGCGTTCTGGCGCGCCCACCGCAGCGTGCCGGCCGAGCGCCTGAATGACGTGGGCCGCACCCTGCTGCGCGAGGGCGTGCCGGTGCTGCCACCGGCCACCTTCCGCCGCCCCGAGCGGGTGCAGCGGGTCAGCGCCGAAGCCAATGACATGGACTTCGTCACCCGTTCCTTCGTGGATACCGCGCTGCCGGTGGCCTCGGTGCGCTACGTCGCCGACCTGCCGCGCAAGCACCGCCGCGAGAAAGCCGATGCCCCGCTGGCCGGCCAGCACGTGACCGAGCCACAGCTGGATGCACTCATTGCCGGTGCGCAGAAGGAAGTGATCCTGCAGACCCCGTACCTGGTGCTGTCCAAGCCGGCGCAGAAGCTGTTCCGTGAGCTGCGCAAGCGCCCGCAGCCGCCGCGCGTGGTGGTGTCGAGCAACAGCCTGGCGGCCACCGACAACCCGATCGTGTATGCGCTGTCGTACAAGTACAAGCGGCGCAACATGCGCGAACTGGGCTTCAACATCTTCGAATACAAGCCGTTCCCGCTGGATGCACCGGTCGACTACCGCAACCTGCTGCCTGATCCGATCGCCGCGCCCGCGGGCGACGACGACGGCGGGCGCAATCCGCTGATTGGCGGCAGCGCCGCTGGCAGCAATGCCGGCGGTGGCAGCGATGGGGATCTGGCCGCGACCCGCAGGCAGGTACCGGTGAACCATCCGCGTACCGGCAGCGCCTACCAGAACGCCCGCGAACGCCGTCGTGCCGCTGGCAGCGAAGTGGAAACGCGCCTGCTGCGTACCGAGACGCGTCCGTCGTTCCTGGGCAGCAAGGCGGTCAACAAGCCGTTGCCGGTCACCCGCAAGGGTGCCCGCATGGGCCTGCACGCCAAGTCGCTGGTGGTCGACCGCCGCATCGGCGTGGTCGGCACCCACAACTTCGATCCGCGCAGCGAGAACTACAACACCGAAGGCGCGGTGATCATCGACGATCCGGTCTTCGCCGAGCAGCTGGCCGAGAGCATCCTGCGCGATACCCATCCGCAGAACTCGTGGACGGTGGCGCCGCGGGCCAAGCCGCCGGTGCTGTCGGGCCTGAACTACAGCGTCGGCAAGGCCTCCGAAGCGCTGCCGATTCTCGACTTCTGGCCGTGGCGCTATGCCACCGACTACGAGTTCAAGCCCGGCCCGGACTGCCCGCAGCCGCTGCCACGGCAGCACCCGGATTTCCATCGCTGCTACGTTGCCGTCGGCGACTTCCCCGAAGTCAACGTCGGCCCGAAGTGGCTGCTGGTGCGCATGCTGACCGCATTCGGTGCCGGCCTCGTTCCCATTCTCTGAAGGTGCCCGCATGACCCAGGTGTTCCGCGAAGCTGTTTCCATCGAGCAGCTCAATGCGCTCAGCCGCAATACGGCGATCGAGTCGCTGGGCATCGTCTTCAGCGCCGCGGGCGAAGACTGGCTGCAGGCCACCATGCCGGTGGACGAGCGCACCCGGCAGCCCTACGGCATCCTGCACGGCGGTGCCTCGGTGGTGCTGGCAGAGACCCTGGGCAGCAGCGCCGGCAACCTGTGCGTGGATACCGCAAAGCAGATCTGCGTGGGCCTGGAAATCAACGCCAACCATGTGCGTGCGGTGCGCTCGGGGACTGTCACCGGCACCGCGCGCGCGCTGCACGTGGGCCGCAGTACCCAGTTGTGGGAAATCCGCATCGAGGACGAGCAGGGCCGGCTGGTGTGCATCTCGCGGCTGACCCTGGCGGTGGTGGCCGCCGGCCACGGTTGAGCCCCCGTCGGGCGTGTTGACGGCGGCAGAACCCAGCGTTCCCCGCCGATTGCCCCGGTCAATGGCGGTTATGGCCTAAATCGGCTGGCAGCTGCCGCGGCGCTCCGGTATCGTGCGCGGATGACTTCCCCCACTCCGGCCCCCCGTGGCGGCGTGGCGCGTGTGTGCCGTTACCTGTACCGCGTACCGCTGCTGTTGGTCCACATCACCGTGTTCCTGCCGCTGATCCTGATCGGCATGCTTCCGCCGTGGGGCGAGCTGCGCGTGGGCGAGGATACCTTCGGCGCGAAGGTGGTGAACTGGTGGCAGGGCGGGCTGATGTGGATCTTCGGCTTCCGCCTGTCACGGGTGGGCCAGCCCTTGCCCGGTGCCGTTCTGTTCGTCGCCAACCACGTCAGCTGGGTCGACATCTCCATCCTGCACAGCCAGCGCATGATGGGCTTCGTTGCCAAGCGCGAGATCGCCAGCTGGCCGTTGGTGGGTTGGCTCGCCGCGCGCGGCCAGACCATCTTCCATCAGCGTGGCAACACCGAATCGCTCGGTGGGGTGATGCAGGTGATGGCCGATCGCCTGCGTGCCGGCAAGGCGGTCGGTGTGTTCCCGGAAGGGCGCACCCGCGGTGGCCACGAAGTGGGGCCGTTCCATGCCCGCATCTTCCAGGCCGCAGTTGAAACCGGCGTGCCGGTGCAGCCGGTGGCGCTGGTGTACGGGATGAAGGGCGACGCACAGACCATCGTCGCGTTCGGCCCGGGCGAGAGTTTCGCCGCCAATTTCCTGCGCCTGCTGGGTGAGCCGGCGCGGCATACCGAAGTGCATTTCCTGGAGCCGATCGGTACCCAGGACCTGGAAGGCCGTCGACGCATCGCGGAAACCTCGCGCGCGCGCATCGTGGCGGCCATGAGCACGCAGTGAGGGTGCGGTGGCCCTGATACCGCCACCTGTCCTGGACGCCGGTACGCCGACGCTGCATGCGGCTGACTATCAGCCGCCGCGCTGGCTGCGCAATCCGCACCTGCAGTCGATGCTGAGTTCCAGCCGCATGCGCCTGCAGCGCGGCCTGCTGCTGCTGGCGGCCACCGGTGCAGTCAGCGAAGAGCTGATCCTCGATGGCGGTGATGGCGTGCGCCTGCAGGGCTGGCACAGTCATGTCGAAGGCCGCGAGCCGAAGGGTGTCGCGCTGCTGCTGCATGGCTGGGAAGGCAGTGCCGAATCCAGTTACATGCGCATGGCCGCCGCGCGCATGATCGAGCAGGGTTTCGACGTGGTGCGGCTGAACTTCCGCGACCACGGCAACACCCATCATCTCAATCCCGGCATCTTCCACTCCAATCTCATCGATGAAGTGGTGCACGCCGCAGGCGACATCGCCCAGCGCTGGCCGCAGCTGCCGCTGGTGGCCGCCGGCTATTCGCTGGGTGGCAACTTCGTGCTGCGCCTGGCCCTGCGTGCACCGGCCGCCGGCGTGCCGCTGCTGCGCGTGGCCTCGGTGTGCCCGGTGCTGGATCCGGCGCTGACCATGGAGAACATCGAGAACGGCCCGGCGATGTACGACTGGTACTTCCGCCGCAAGTGGGCCGGTTCGCTGCGCCGCAAGCGCGATCTGTTCCCGGAGTTGAGCGACTGCGACGACCGCGTGCTGAAGCTGGACATCCGTGCACTGACCGCCTGGCTGGTCGAACGGCACACCACCTTCGGCTCGCTGCAGGCCTACTTCGATGGCTATTCGATTGCCGGTGACCGCCTGTCCACCCTGCAGGTGCCGGCCGACATCCTGATGGCGCAGGACGACCCGGTGATCCCGTACGCGACCTTCAGCGATTGGCAGCTGCCGCGCCAGGCGCACCTGGAAACCGCCTGCTGGGGAGGCCACTGCGGCTTCCTGGAAAACTGGCGGGGTGACGGCTTCTCCGAGCGCTGGGTGGCGCAGCGCCTGCAGCGGGTGCTGGCGGGCTGAACCGGCACCGGTGCGCGGACCGCTACAATGCGGGTTTGCACTTGAACCGGACCGCCATGCAAGACCAGATCATCCAAGCGTTGCGCCAGAACCAGGCCGACCAGGCCGTGCAGCTGGCCCAGGCATGGACCCGTGATGAACCCGGCCAGGCCGGCGCCCACCGCTGGCTGGCGCTTGCGCTGCAGCAGCAGGGCAAGGCCGAAGATGCCATGGAAGCCCTGCAGCAGGCGTTGCAGCTGGCACCGGACGACGCCCAGCTGCACCTGCAGCATGCTGGCCTGCTGCTGGCCCTGCGCCAGTACGAAGGCGCCGACGAAGCGCTGGCGCGCACCACCGGGCTCGACCCGAACTCCTTCTCCGCCTACCTGATGCAGGCGCACCTGGCGATCGGCCGCAACGACTTCGATGAAGCCCAGCGCCTGTCCACGCTGGCCTCGCGCGTTGAGCCGGATCACCCGGAACTGCTGACCATCGACGGCATGATCGCGCTGCGCCGTGACGATCCGGATCGTGCGCTGACGCTGCTGTCGGCGGCCAACCAGGCGCAGCCCAACGACACCCGCGTGCTGTACGCGCTGGGCTTCGCCTACCTGGGCAAGGACATGCTGGCCTTCGCCGAGCAGGCGTTCCGCCGCGTGCTGGAACTGAACCCGGCCATCAGCTCGCTGCATGGCCTGGTGGTGCAGCTGGCGCTGCGCCAGGGCAACCTGGAGGCGGCTGCCGAAGCGATGCAGATCGCCCTGCAGCAGGAAGGCATGGATACACCGTCGATGCGCCGCCTGGCCGGTGAACTGTCGCTGCGCGGTGGCCAGCCGCTGCAGGCGCTGGACCACCTGCTGCCGTTGCTGGAATCGATCCCCGACGACCGCCAGGTGCTGCAGCTGCTGCTGATGTCCTGGCAGCGCCTGGGCCGCGAAGACGAGGCCCGCGCGCGCCTGGACGCCGCCTTGGAGCAGCACCCGCAGCTGCACGACCTGTGGCTGGCGCGCCTGGCCGTGGAAGAAGTGGGCAGCCCGACCGCCGCTGCGACCGTGGAACGCTGGATGGATGCGATGCCAGGTCATCTGCCGGCCCTGGAAGCGCGCCTGCGCCTGCATGACATGGTGGGCGAACACGAACAGGCTGAAGCCATCGCCGAGCGTATCGTCAGCCTCGAACCGGGCCGCGTCAGCGGCGAAACCCGCCTGGTCGAAGGCCTGTTGCAGCGTGATCCGGTCGCCGCGATCGCCCGCGTGCAGGCGCTGATCGACAGGGCGCCGGACGGTCATCGCGCCGACCTGCGTACCTGGCTGGGTGAAATCCAGGATCGCGCTGGCCAGCCGGAACAGGCGTTGCAGACGTGGATGGCGCTGCAGGCCGACCAGGCGCCGCAGCGCCTGCCGCTGCCGCCGCAGGCCAAGGCGCCGCCGAGCTGGCCGGACAAGGGCGAGATCGACGCTGATGCCAGCTCCGCGCCGATCTTCCTGTGGGGCGCGCCGGGTTCGGGCGTGGAGCGGGTTGCGACCGGCCTGGCCGCCGCCAGCCCGGTGCTGCGCAGCGACCGTTACACCAGCAATCCGCCGGATGATGCATTCCAGAACTACCACACGCTGCAGGACCTCGCCTCCGGCGTGCTGACCCCGGAGCGCCTGGTGCAGCGCTGGCGCGAGCAGCTGCCCGTGCGCGGCGTGCAGGGTGATGCCGTCATCGACTGGCTGCTGTGGTGGGACAACGCACTGCTGTGGGCGCTGCGCCCGCAGCTGCCACAGGGGCGCCTGGTGCTGGTGCTGCGTGATCCGCGCGACATGCTGCTGGACTGGGTGGCCTACGGCGCCGCCGCACCGCTGGCGATGACCTCGCTGGCTGAAGCCAGCGAATGGCTGGCACGCGCGCTGGCGCAGGTTGCCACCCTGCACGAGGAAGATCTGTACCCGCACGTGCTGCTGCGCATCGACCAGATCGGCAACGATCCGCATGCGATGGCCGAGCTGCTGGGACGCCTGTTCGAGCGGCAGATGCCGCCGGCCGCACAGCTGGGCGCACCGCGCTTCCCGCCGGGCCACTGGCGCAACTATCGCGACGTGATGAGCGCCGCCTTTGCCAAGCTCACCCCGATTGCGGTGCGCCTGGGTTACCCGGAAGAGTAAGGAGAAGCCGATGCAACTGAGCAGCCACAGCCTGACCAACGGCGCGCCGATCGACCGCGAGTTCGCCGCTGGCGATGCCGCAGGCTTCGCGCCGGACCGCAACCCTCACCTGGCCTGGAACGGCGCGCCGGAAGGCACGCGTTCGTTCCTGCTGGTGTGCGTGGATCCGGATGTGCCGACCGTTCCGGAAATGGTCGGCCGCAGCGACATGACCGTGCCGCGCGACCAGCCGCGCTGCGACTTCGTGCATTGGGTGATGGCCGACATTCCGGCCTCGGTGCAGGAGATCGCCGCCGGCAGCTGCAGCGATGGCTTCGTGGTGAAGGGCAAGACCGCACCGGCGGGCCGGCCGGCAGCCGCCAGGGCCTGAACGACTTCACCGGCTGGTTTGCCGGCAATCCGGACATGGCCGGTGACTATCTGGGCTACGACGGCCCGTATCCGCCGTTCAACGACGAACGCGTGCACCGCTACTTCTTCCGCGTGTTTGCGCTGGACGTGGCCTCGTTGGAGCTTCCGGCACGCTTCACCGCCGCAGACGCGTATCGCGCCATGCACGGCCACGTGCTGGCCGAAGCGACGCTGCACGGTACCTACACCTTGAACCCCGCATTGGCCTGAGCGGGCAATGTGCGTTGTAGAGCCGAGCCCATGCTCGGCTGCTTTTCCCGATAGACAGCAGCCGAGCATGAGCTCGGCTCTACAACGCACAATGAAGAAGGGCGGCCTTTCGGCCGCCCTTCTGTCGTTTTACTTCTTCTCGATGGCCGACTCGACCACCATGTCCAGCACGTACGCCTGCGACGGCGCATCAGCCGGCGGGTTCTTCACTTCGTAGCGCTTCACGCGCACCACGTTGCGCACGCCGTCTTCGTGGGTGTAGCCCTCGATGTTGCCGTAGAAGTTCTCGAACTTGCCCGGCTCACCCTGCTTCAGGCCCTTGTCGTCGAACTTGACCTCACGCACCTGCAGGCACTGGTAGTCCGGGATCAGCGGGTGCGAGCACTTCTCGGTCTTCGCGGCCACTTCCAGGAACACGGTTTCGCCGGCGCCGCCATAGCGGGTTTCAGCGGTCGGTTCCGGGTTGAACACCAGCACGTCGCCCTTGGCGGTGGTCAGGGTCAGCTTGCCATCGGCATCCTGCTCGGCCTTCAGCTCGCCCTGCAGGCGGCTCGACACGGCCTCGTCCAGCGCCATCAGCGCCTTGTCGGTGCAGGCCATCATGGTCGAGGCCATCGCACTGACCGTCAGCTTGCCGTCGGCCAGTGTGTAGCCGCCACCCATGTGGTTGCAGGCGTTGCTGACCGACAGGCGGCCATCAGCGAAGTCCAGGGTGACCGGCTTGTCTTCGCGGGCGAACAGCGCGTCGATGCGCTTGCCGTCGGCGGCGGTGGCCTGCTGCAGCAGCCAGTGCTGGCTCTGCAGGCGCTGCGCGTCCAGGTGCGCCAGCGTCTGCTGGTCTGCTGCCTTGGCCGCGGCCGGGGCCACGTCGTCGCCGCCGGTGCCGGCCGGGGCCGGGGTCTGGCTGCAGGCGGCCATCAGGGCCAGCGGGAGGAGCAGGGTGAGCTTGCGGTTCATGGTGATTCTCCTTGGGGAACCGTGGGGGAAACGGGGTGGGGCCGGCATCGGGGTTACCGTGCCCCGGCGCTGTTCAGCTGCCGGACGGCAACCACAGCAGCAGCGCCGCGCCCAGCGCGATGCGGTAAATGGCGAAGGCGGTGAACCTGTGCGACTTGATGTAGCCCATCAGCCACTTCACTACGACGAAGCCGGTGACGGCCGCGGCAAGGAAGGCCACGCCCACGTCGGCCCAGTTCTCGCTGCCCAGCTGCCCGGCCTTGGCCATCTCCAGGAAGGTGTAGGCGCTGGCGGCGAACATGGTGGGAATGCCGACCAGGAACACGAACTCGGCGGCGGCGGCGCGGCGGCTCAGGCCCAGCAGCATGGCCAGGAAGATCGCCGAGGCCGAGCGCGAGGTGCCGGGGAACACGCCGGCCACCACCTGCGCCAGGCCCACACCGATCGCCACTGTCCAGGTCACCTGGTCGCGGTCGGGCAGGCGCGCGGTATAGGCCTCCACCAGCAGCATCCAGACGCCACCGATGATCAGTGCCCAGGCCACCGGGCTGACCGTCTCCGGCAGCGACCAGCCGGCCTTGCGCACCACCAGGCCGACCACGGCGGTGACCAGGAAGGCCGCGCCCAGCTTGAACACGTACTCGCGGTTCTCGCGCTGGTTCAAGCCGGTGGCCAGCTGCAGCAGGCGCTGGCGGAACACCAGCACCACGGCCACGATCGCGCCGGCCTGGATGACGATGTTGAAGAAGTCCGAGCGGGCACCCAGCCAGTGCTGGGCGATGAGCAGGTGGCCGGTGCTGGAGATCGGCAGGAATTCGGTCAAGCCTTCGAGGATGCCCAGCAGCAGGGCGGAGAGCAGGTCGGACATGGACAGTGCGGGCACGCGCGGCAGGTAGGAAGAAGGTCGAGAGGATAGACGATCCCTGCTGCACCAAACGGGTGCGTCTGGTGCTGGGTGCACCCAATTGGTGCGCACCGATTTGCACCGGTTCAGGGCACCCTTTTTGAAATCAATGACTTGCAGCCTGCGAAAAGTTGGCACGGTCGTTGCTCTACCTCAGCAGGCATTCATCCCCATCCGAGGTCGTACCGATGTCCGTGGAAAACGTTGAGAAGCTGATCAAGGACAACCAGATCGAGTTCGTCGATCTGCGCTTTGTCGACATGCGTGGTGTCGAGCAGCACGTGACCTTCCCGGTCAGCATCATCGAGCCGTCGCTGTTCGAAGAAGGCAAGATGTTCGACGGCAGCTCGATCGCCGGCTGGAAGGGCATCAACGAGTCGGACATGGTGCTGCTGCCGGATACTGCCAGCGCCTACGTCGACCCGTTCTACGCCGATCCGACCATCGTGATCAGCTGCGACATCCTGGACCCGGCCACCATGCAGCCGTATGGTCGTTGCCCGCGCGGCATCGCCAAGCGCGCCGAGGCTTACCTGAAGTCCTCCGGCATCGCCGAAACCGCGTTCTTCGGCCCGGAGCCGGAATTCTTCATCTTCGACTCGGTCCGTTTCGCCAATGAAATGGGCAATACCTTCTTCAAGGTCGATTCCGAAGAAGCCGCCTGGAACAGCGGTGCCAAGTACGACGGCGCCAACAGCGGCTACCGTCCGGGCGTGAAGGGTGGCTACTTCCCCGTGCCGCCGACCGACACCCTGCACGACCTGCGCGCCGAGATGTGCAAGACCCTGGAACAGGTCGGCATCGAAGTGGAAGTGCAGCACCACGAAGTGGCCACCGCAGGCCAGTGCGAGATCGGCACCAAGTTCAGCACCCTGGTGCAGAAGGCCGACGAACTGCTGCGCATGAAGTACGTCATCAAGAACGTCGCGCACCGCAATGGCAAGACCGTCACCTTCATGCCCAAGCCGATCGTCGGCGACAACGGCAGCGGCATGCACGTGCACCAGTCGCTGTCCAAGGGCGGCACCAACCTGTTCTCCGGTGACGGCTACGGTGGCCTGAGCCAGCTGGCGCTGTGGTACATCGGCGGCATCTTCAAGCACGCCAAGGCCATCAATGCCTTCGCCAACTCGGGCACCAACAGCTACAAGCGCCTGGTGCCGGGCTTCGAAGCGCCGGTGATGCTGGCCTACTCGGCCCGCAACCGTTCGGCCTCGTGCCGCATTCCGTGGGTCTCCAACCCGAAGGCGCGCCGCATCGAAATGCGCTTCCCGGATCCGATCCAGTCCGGCTACCTGACCTTCACCGCGCTGATGATGGCCGGCCTGGACGGCATCAAGAACCAGATCGACCCGGGCGCACCGAGCGACAAGGACCTGTACGACCTGCCGCCGGAAGAAGAGAAGCTGATCCCGCAGGTCTGCTCCTCGCTGGACCAGGCGCTGGAAGCGCTGGACAAGGACCGCGAGTTCCTGAAGGCCGGTGGCGTGATGAGCGATGACTTCATCGACGGCTACATCGCGCTGAAGATGCAGGAAGTGACCAAGTTCCGCGCGGCCACCCACCCGCTGGAATACCAGCTGTACTACGCCAGCTGACCGGATGCGATGGCGGTGGGCTTCCCCTCCCACCCGCCGCCATCGCTTCCGTTCTCGCGGCTGGGGAGCCGCAAGGCGGGCGCAGGCCCGCCGTTGTAGAGCGGACTGTCGGTCCGCTGCATTGGAACGCGGGCCTTTGGCCCGCTTATCCAGGGGCAAGAGAAAGACCGGATACGCGACCAGGGCCGCCCTCCCTCCCGCGTCGGTCGTGCAAGGAGAGAGGCACGGCCGTCCCGGCCCTGTATGTGTCCGGTGCAACAGCCACGGCCATCATCTGATGGCCGCGGGTTGCCTGATGCCAACGCGCGTCTGCGCGCTGGCCCCATCCACCATCGGGACATGCGCATGAAACTGATCTCCGCCATCATCCGGCCGTTCAAGCTCGACGAGGTCCGCGAGGCCCTGTCCGACGCAGGCGTGTCGGGCATCACCGTGACCGAAGTGAAAGGCTTCGGTCGCCAGAAGGGCCACACCGAGCTGTATCGCGGCGCCGAGTACGTCGTCGATTTCCTGCCCAAGATCAAGATCGAAACCGTGGTCACCGACGAGCGTGCCGACGCGGTGATCGAAGCGATCCAGTCGTCGGCAGGCACCGGCAAGATCGGTGACGGCAAGATCTTCGTCACCGCCGTCGAACAGGTCATCCGCATCCGCACCGGCGAAATCGGTGCCGACGCGCTGTAACCCCCCTTCCGGAGACTCCCCCATGAAGATGCGCCTTCTCACCGGGTGGCAAGCCCGGTTCCATGTCGTGTGGCTGTTGATGCTGCTCAGCGCGTTCGCCGCCGGTGCGTGGCCGGGCAGCGCCCATGCCCAGGCACAGGTGTCGCCGCTGCCGAGCGAAACCGTAGCGGTTGAACCGTTGCAGGCCCCGGTGGCCGCAGCACCTGCCGCTGCCGAAGCAACGGCCCCGGCGTTCGACCACGGTGACGTAGCCTGGATGCTCACTTCCACCCTGCTGGTGCTGCTGATGGTGGTGCCGGGCCTTGCCCTGTTCTACGGCGGCCTGGTGCGTTCGAAGAACGTGCTGTCGGTACTCAGCCAGATCCTGGTGGTGTTCTCGCTGGTGCTGCTGCTGTGGGTGGCGTACGGCTACAGTGCGGTATTCAGCGCCGGCAACCCATTCTTCGGCTCGTTCACCGAATTCGCCTTCCTCAAGGGCTTCACTCCGGAGTCGGTCGGCAACACGCCGATCAAGGGCCTGCCGGATTACCTGTTCGTCGCCTTCCAGTCGACCTTCGCGGGCATCACCACTGCGCTGATCGTCGGTGCCTTCGCCGAACGCATCAAGTTCCGTGCGGTGCTGCTGTTCTCGGCGCTGTGGTTCACCCTCAGCTACATCCCGATGGCGCACATCGTCTGGGGGGGCGGCTACCTGGGTGAGATGGGCGCGATCGATTTCGCCGGTGGCACCGTGGTCCACATCAACGCAGGCGTTGCCGGCCTGGTGGCCGCATGGTTCGTCGGCAAGCGCCTGGGCTATGGCCAGACCGCGCTGAAGCCGCACAACGTGCCGTTCACCTATATCGGCGCGATGCTGCTGTGGGTGGGTTGGTTCGGCTTCAACGCCGGCTCCGCCGCCGCAGCCGATACCGTAGCTTCACTGGCCTTCCTCAACACCGTGCTGGCCACGGCTGCGGCTGTACTCGGCTGGACGCTGGTGGAAGCGATCAGCAAGGGCAAGCCGTCGGCACTGGGCGCCGCCTCGGGCGCGGTGGCCGGCCTGGTCGGCATCACCCCGGCCTGCGGCACCGTCGGTCCGCTCGGCGCGATCGTCATCGGCTTCGTCGCCGGCGTGGTCTGCGTGTGGGGCGTGACCGGCCTCAAGCGCCTGCTGAAGGTGGACGACACCGCCGACGTGTTCGGTGTGCATGGCGTCGGCGGCATCGTCGGCGCGATCCTTACCGGCGTGTTCAGTGCACAGTCGCTGGGTGGCACCAAGGCCGATCTGGATATCGCGCACCAGGTCTGGGTGCAGGTGGTCAGTGTCGGTCTCACCGTGGTGTGGTCGGCCGTGGTGACCGCGGTCATCCTGCTGGTGGTCAAGGTCGTGGTCGGCCTGCGCGTGACCGAAGAGGCAGAGCGCACCGGCCTGGATGTGACCTCGCACGGCGAATCGGCCTACGAGGCCTGATGCATGACGGGCGGCCCTGCGGGGCCGCCTTTGCGTTTGGTGGCTGCCAGGCAAGCCTGGCACTGCTCCTGCTCTGGTGGGTGCCAGGCTTGCTTGGCACAGGGTCTGGGACTGCTCTGGTGGGTGCCGACCGTTGGTCGGCACAGCTGGTAGCCCATCCACGCATGGCGTGGATCTACCGCATCCTCTCTGGTGGGTGCCAAGCTTGCTCGGCACGGCGGCATGCATCATCGCGGCTGATCGCGCACAATCAGGCCATGCACCCGATCCGCACGTCCCTGATGCTCTCGGCCTGCCTGCTGCTGGCCGCCTGCGCCTCCACGCCGCAGGAAACCCGCAACCCGCTCGCCACCTGGGTGCCATCGCCCAACCAGAACGCGCGCACGCCGGTCATCATCGTCATCCACCACACCGAGCAGAAATCGGTGCAGCAGAGCCTGCACACGCTGCGCACGGCCAACAGTGGTGGACCGGTCAGCGCGCACTACCTGATCGGCGCCGATGGCCATCGCTACCAGCTGGTGGCCGATGTGCGCCGCGCCTGGCATGCGGGGGCCGGCCGCTGGGGCACCATCACCGATCTCAATTCGGCCTCGATCGGCATCGAACTCGACAACGATGGCCGCAGCCCGTTCAGTGCGGCGCAGATCGAATCGCTGATCGTGCTGCTTCGCGATCTCACCACCCGGTTGAACATCCCGCCGCGCCAGGTGATCGCCCACGCCGACCTGGCACCGACGCGCAAGCAGGATCCGAGCCGCTTCTTCCCCTGGCAGCAGCTGGCCGAGGCCGGGTTCGGGGTCTGGCCGCGCGCTGCGGATGGTGCTGCGCCGGAAGGCTTCGATGCGTGGAATGCACTGGCCCGCTTCGGCTATCCGCTGGACAACCGCGAGGCCACCGTCGCCGCCTTCCATCGCCGTTTCCGTGGCCGCGACGACCTGCCGAAGACGCTGGATGCCGAGGACGCCCGCATCCTGCATTCGCTGTTGCTGCAGATGCCGTGACCCCGCGCATGAACGCTTGACCCCGCGCTGGGTTGCCGCCCAGCGGCCGGCACTCCACCATGGCGGCATGATCGATTCCGCCACCTTCTTCAAGCGCAAGCACTGCATCCTGCTGGCAGCGGCCGTGCTCGCCGGCTGCTCCACCACCGCCCCCCGCACCGGATCCGAAGTGCCGACGGCCGTCACACCGCCGGCGGCCACCTACGCCAAGGTCGCATGGAGCGCACTGCCGCCGGTCTCCGACAGCGATCTGCAGGCCGGCTTCGTTGCCTGGCGCAGCAGCTGCACCCGCCTGAAGAACGATGCGGTCTGGGCCAGACCCTGCGCCACCGCCGCGACGGTGGCGGACAAGGACCCGGCCGCGATCCGCCAGTTCCTGCAGCGCGATTTGGATGTCTATGCACTGCGTGCCGGCGGCCACCAGGCCGACGGGCTCATTACCGGCTACTACGAACCGATCTATCCCGGCAGCCTCACCCGCACGGCCACTGCCACGGTGCCGGTGTACGGCACGCCCGATGATCTGGTGGTGGTGCAGTTGGAGAGCCTCTACCCGGAACTGAAGGGCAAGCGTTTGCGCGGGCGCGTCGAAGGCAAGGTGCTCAAGCCCTATGACGACGCCGGTACCATCGCGGCCAAGGGCGCCAAGGGCGCCAAGGCGCCGGTGCTGGCCTGGCTGACTGATCCGATGGACCTGCAGCTGCTGCAGATCCAGGGATCCGGCCGGGTGCGACTGGGCGATGGCACGCAGGTGCGGCTGGCCTATGCAGAACAGAATGGCCACCCGTACCGCGCCATCGGTCGCTGGCTGGTGGACCAGGGCCAGCTGAAGAAGGAAGACGTCACCATGGACGCCATCCGCACCTGGGCCCGAGCCAATCCCGCACGCGTGCCGGAACTGCTGCGCAGCAATCCCAGCTACGTGTTTTTCGTGCGCAACCCGGACAGCCCGGAAGGTCCACGCGGTTCACTGAACGTGCCGCTCACCGCCGGTTACAGCGTGGCAGTGGACCGCACCGTGGTGCCGCTGGGCAGCCTGCTGTGGCTGTCCACCACGCGCCCGGACGGCAGCCCGGTGGTGCGCCCGGTGGCCGCGCAGGACACCGGCGGTGCCATCGCCGGTGAAGTGCGCGCCGACCTGTACTGGGGCAGCGGCGATGCCGCCGGCAAGCTGGCCGGTGACATGAAGCAGAAGGGCAACATCTGGATGCTGTGGCCGAAGGGCGTGGCGTTGCCGGCGCCGGCCCAATGAAGCGCTCACCTGCGCGCTGCAAGGTCGGGCGATAATGGCGCCATTCCGAACTTTCCGGCCGCGCCTGCGGCCAGGACCTCCGCAATGACCTCCGCAAAGCACAACGCAAGATCCGGCGCGAAATCCGCCGCAAAGAAGTACTACAAGCACTGGGCCGAATCGGGCCTGGGCAAGGGCAACGTGCTGATGGAAGCACGCGGCGAGAAGATCGTGCGCCAGGTGGAAATCTACGGCACCAAGATGGTCTGGGCCGACGAGCATGCCCACAGCGACGACCGCTTCCTGCTGGCCGACCAGCCGGTGTCGTTCCTGGATTTCGACGAGGACGACGAAATCTCCGCGCGCGAATTCGAAAGCGCCTGGAAGAAGGCCAGGGAAGCCACCGGCTACCCGGTGTAAGCAGCGCTCCACCCCGCTGTGTAGAGTCGAGCCATGCTCGACTGCTGTTTGCCAGGAGCCGTCGAGCATGGCTCGACTCTACATGGCAGGCGTGTGAAATGTTATATGATTACATTTCATCCGCACCCTTCCACCCCCATGAAGACCTCCACGCTGGTGGCCGCCCTCGCGGCCGCTCCGTTCGCCCCTGAAGCTTTCGCACAGTCCGCCGATGCCGCGCTCACCCTCGGCAAGGTGCAGGTGCACCAGCATGGCGAAGGCCAGCTCAGCGCACACCAGGTGCTGACCTCGGTGGACGTGCTGGGCGCGGACCAGATCGAAGACCGCAACGTCTCGCACAGCTGGGAACTGCTGGGGCAGATGCCCGGCATCCAGCTCACCGAAACCCGGCAGGGGGCCGAATCGGGCAAGGTCAGCTTCCGCGCCTTCAACGGCGAGGGCTACCTCAACGCCATCAAGACCCTCATCGACGGCATCCCCAGCAACGTCAACAGCGGCAACCAGCGCTTCATCGACATGCTGTTCCCGCTGGAGATCAGCTACATCGAAGTGGTGCGCGGAACCAACGACCCGCGCTACGGCCTGCACAACATCGGCGGCAACGTGAACTTCGGTACGCGCCAGGGCGGCAACTACACCGATGCGCGGCTGGCCTACGGCAGCTACAACACCCGCGATGCGCAGCTGGCGATCGGCCGCGAAAGCAATGGCTTCGCGCAGAACTACTTCGTCGGCACCCAGGCCAGCGATGGGTACCGCGACCACGACACCTCGAAGAAGTATTCGCTGGGTGGCAAATGGTTCTACGGGTCGCTGGACAACGGCCTGCGCGTGGGCCTGATCGCGCGCGCCTACCACCACGAAGCGGACGAACCCGGCTTCATGACGGCCGACGAACTGCGCACGCATCGTCGTGGCAGCGACCTGCGCAACGGCAACGATGGCGATGACCGCGACATGCGGCAGATCGCCGCGCACGTGGACTTGAAGCTGTCCGACGCGCTCGCCTTCGGCACGCGGCTGTACTACAACCGCTACGAAGACGACCGCCGCGTGACCTTCAGCGACCTGCCCACCGGCAACCTGCCGCGCCAGCGCCGCGTGTGGGATGAGCGCCAGACCGGCCTGCTCAGCACGCTCACCTGGCAGGCCAGCGCCGCGCTTACCGTCGAAGGCGGCCTGAACTACGAGCAGCAGGACAACGGCTACGTCCGCGAGCGCTACGCCTACGCCGAACCCACCGATTTCAGCCAGGCACCGGCGCGCGTGCAGAACAACGACCGCCACAGCTTCGACAACTGGGGTGCCTACGTGCAGGCCATCTACCAGCCCGGCGAGGCGTGGAAGATCGTGCCGGCCTACCGTATCGACCGCTTCAGTGGTAGCACGCACCTGATGAGCGGGATCAGCGGCCGCCTGCAGGACTACGGCACGATCGGCCAGCCCAAGCTGAGCGTCATCCACAGCCTGGGCCAGACCACCCACGTCTACGCGAACTGGGGCCGCACCTTCCAGGTGCTGACCGGTTCCACCGCACCGGCCTACCTCACCCCGGGGCAGGCGCCGATGCAGCCGTCCACCAACACCGGCATGGAGCTGGGCCTGAAATTCCAGCCGTTTGCCGGCAGCCAGGCACGCCTGGCGGTGTGGCAGCAGGATGCAGAGAACGAGGTATCCAACATGCCGGCTACCGGTACGACGGTCACCTTGGGTAAGACCCGCCGCCGCGGCGTGGATGCGCAGCTGAGCCTGCAGATGGGCGACGACTGGACGGTCTGGGCCTCGCACGCCTACCAGGAAGCGAAGATCACCCGCGACGACCGCGATGCCAGCGTTTCCCTGCAGGGCCGCGAAGTGGCCGCCACCCCGCGCCACATCAGCAATCTGGGCGTGGACTACCGCGCCACTGATGCGCTGCGGCTGGGCCTGCAGGCGCGTGCACAGGGCGATTACTACCTGGAAGAGCGCAACGCGGCCGGCAAGTTCGGAGGCTTCGCCGTGCTCGACCTCAGCGCCGCGTACCAGATCAACCCGCGCTGGAGCGTGGACCTGCAGCTGAAGAACGTCACCGGCCGCGAGTACGCCTACGCCTGGTACGACAGCTTCTTCTGGGACAGCGCCCGCCCGATGTTCTCGCCTGCCCCGGGCCGCAGCGTGTTCGTCGGCCTGAACATGAAGCTGTAATCGGCCACGCACCCGGTAGTGGTCGAGCCTGCTCGACCTGCGGCAGGGGTCAGAGCCCTTTCCTGACGGAAAGGGCTCTGACCCCGAACCCACGTTTTGCACTACATTGGTGCAATGTCCGACCCCGCACCCCCGCCGTCCCTCGATGCCCTCGGCACGCCGCTGGCCTGGGCCGGGGCCGATGGCTGCATTGCCGGCTGCAATCCGGCTTTCGCCCGCTGGCTGGGCGTCAGCGTCCGGCGCCTGTTGGGTCGGCCGCTGGCCGCACTGGAAGTGCAGGGCGAGGCACTGGCCCATTTCCTGGCCCGGGATGAACGCGACAGCCTGCGCCTGAACCGGCTGGCGCTCGCGGTGCCCGGCGAGGCCCCGCGCTTCGCCGAGGGCTGGATGAGCCGCCGCGACGATGGCGGCTGGCTGCTGGAGGCGCATCCGGTCGATGAATTCCCCGGGCTGGACCCGACCCAGGCCCTGCCCAGCGCGCTCAGTGCAGCGTTGAAGGGGCTGGCCCACGAGCTGCGCAACCCGCTGGCCGGGCTGAAGGGCGCGGCCCAGCTGCTGGCCCGCCGCGCGGCCCAGCGCGATGCCAGCGAACGCGAGCTGATCGAACTGATCGGCTCGGAGATCGAGCGCCTCAACGGCCTGCTCGACCAGCTGCTGTCGCCGGCCCCGGCCGCGCCGCATGCCGAACTGAACATCCATGCCGCGCTTGAGCGCGTGCTGCGACTGGCCGAGAACGAGGCCGGCTGGGCGGTGCGCCTGCAGCGCGACTACGACCCCAGCATTCCCGAATTCCATGGCGACGCCGACCGCCTCACCCAGGCGGTGTGGAACCTGGTGCGCAACGCGATCCAGGCCGGTGCCGGCAACATCACCCTGCGTACCCGCGTGGAGCATGGCGTGCGCATCGCCGAGCAGCTGCACACGCTGGCGTTGCGCCTGGAAATTGCCGACGACGGCCGTGGTGTACCCGAGGAACTGGCCGAGCACCTGTTCCTGCCGCTGGTCAGTGGCCGCGCCGAAGGCACTGGCCTGGGCCTGGCGCTGGCCCAGCAGGTGGCGCGCGAGCACCGCGGCACGCTGACCTACCGCTCGCGCCCGGGCCATACCGTGTTCACCCTGCTGCTGCCGATCGTCAGTGGCACCGCCCCGGCCGAGGAGGCCCCGCGCGATGTCTGAGTCTTCTTCGTCCCCGCAGCGCATCTGGGTGGTCGATGACGATCGTGCCGTGCGCTTCGTGCTGTGCACCGCGCTGCGCGAGGCGGGCTACCAGGTCGTCGATTTCGACAGCGCTGCGCCCGCGTTGCAGGCGTTGAACGAGGGCCCACCGCCGGCGCTGCTGTTCACCGACGTGCGCATGCCCGGCGACGACGGCCTGGTGCTGCTGGACAAGCTGAAAGCCGCATTGCCGCAGCTGCCGGTGGTGGTGATGTCGGCCTATACCGATGTGGCCAGCACGGCCGGTGCGTTCCGTGGTGGCGCGCATGAATTCCTGTCCAAACCGTTCGACCTGGACGACGCGGTGGCGCTGGCGCAGCGTGTGCTGCCGGCAATTGCGCCGGCACTGGCGGCGCCCACACCTGCGGCGGAAGCGCATAGCGACCAACCGCCGCAACTGGTGGGCGATACCCCGCCGATGCGCGCGCTGTTCCGTGCCATCGGCCGCCTGGCGCAGGCGCCGCTGGCGGTGCTGATCACCGGCGAGACCGGCACCGGCAAGGAGCTGGTGGCCAATGCGCTGCATCGCGAATCGCCGCGCGCGCAGGGGCCGTTCGTCGCGCTCAATACCGCTGCAATCCCGTCCGAGCTGCTGGAAAGCGAGTTGTTCGGCCACGAGGCTGGTGCCTTCACCGGCGCGCAGCGCCGCCATATCGGCCGCTTCGAACAGGCCGACGGCGGCACGCTGTTCCTCGATGAGATCGGCGACATGCCGCTGCCGCTGCAGACGCGCCTGCTGCGCGTGCTGGCGCAGGGCGAGTTCTTCCGCGTGGGTGGCCGCGAGCTGATCCGCGTCGATGTGCGCGTGGTCGCCGCCACCCACCAGGATCTGGAAGGCCTGGTTGCACAGGGAAAGTTCCGCGCCGACCTGCTGCACCGCCTGGACGTGGTGCGCCTGCAGCTGCCGCCGCTGCGTGAGCGCCGCGAGGACATCGCGCAACTGGCCAGCACCTTCCTGGCCGCCGCCGCGCGCAAGCTGGATACGCCGCCGAAGCGCCTGACCGCTGCCGCACTGCAGGCGCTGCGCGAACACGACTGGCCGGGCAACGTGCGCGAACTGGAAAACGTGTGCTGGCGGATGGCGGCGTTGGCCGCCGCCGACACCATCGGCGTGGCCGACGTCGATACCGCGCTGAACCGCACGCGCGGCCGTCGCGGCAGCACCAGCGGTGCCGATCCCGGCCAGTGGGAAGCGCTGCTGGCCGAATGGGCACGCCGTCAGCTGGCCGAAGGCGTGGAAGGGTTGCACGCGCAGGTGCGTGAGCGGGTCGACCATGCCCTGCTGGAGGCCGCGCTGCAGATCACCCATGGCCGTCGTGCCGAAGCCGCTGCCCGCCTGGGCCTGGGCCGCAATACCCTTACCCGCAAGCTGGGCGCTGGCCGCCGCCGCGGGGGCCATTGAACGGTCCCTGCACGCGATCCTCGCGCCCGCTTGCCGAACCGTTGATCGTTCATGGACGATGCCGTCCGTAGTGTCACCTGCAAGGAGTCTTCGATGCGTCTGTCCTTTGCCATCCTGCCGTTGTCCGCCGCCGTGCTGCTGTCTGCCTGTGGCAGCGCGCCGAAGAAGGCCGAGCCCACCCCGCCACCACCGACCGTGGTCAGCGCCGCGAAACAGGCCGAGGCCAATCTCTCGCCGGCCTCGGCCAGTATCGTCAGTGGTCGCATCGCGCTGATGGTGGAGCCCGGTGGCCTCCACATCACCGGCCTGATCGGTGGCCTGCAGCCGATGCAGCAGGCCGGCTTCCACATCCATGAGCGTGGCGACTGCAGCGCGGTGGATGCCAGCAGTGCCGGCAATCACTTCAATCCCGGTGGCGCTGCGCATGGCCGCGCCGGCACCGGCAAGCACCACCTGGGCGACATGGACAATCTGCGTGCCGACGCCCAGGGCCGCGCCAACGTCGATATCCACCTCAAGGGCGTTACCCTTGGCGGAGGCGCCGCCACCGATATCGCCGGACGTGCACTGGTCGTGCATGCCAACGCCGACGACTATCGCAGCCAGCCCGCCGGCAATGCCGGCGTCCGCATCGCCTGTGGCGTGATCCGGGTTGTCCGCTGATCACTGCAGGCATCATCCAGGGAGAGATTCCATGCGTTTGATCCACACGTCGCTGTTCGCAGCCATTGCTGCACTGGGCCTGGCGGCCTGCAACCAGCAGCCGGCCGCGCCGCAGGCTGAAACCCCGCCGGCCGCACCGGCCGACGGCGCCACCACCGAACCGGCCGCAACGCCGGCGCCGGCCGCTGCAGCGGCCACCGATGCCACCGCCACCGCCGAACTGGCACCGACCCAGGGTAACGAGACCAAGGGCAGCGTCACCTTCAAGGTGGTTGACGGCAAGGTCCACGTGACCGGCCAGATCAGCGGCCTGAAGCCGGGCAGCGAGCACGGCTTCCACATCCACGAGAAGGGCGACTGCAGCGCCCCGGACGGCATGAGCGCCGGTGGCCACTTCAACCCGGGCAAGCAGGATCACGGCAGCGTGTCCGCTGATCCGCACCACGGTGGCGACATGCCCAACATCAAGGCCGACGACAAGGGCGTGGCCACCATCGACGGCCCGGTGTCGAGCAACGTCAACATCGGCAAGGGTGATGACTTCGACATCATCGGCCGTGGCCTGATCGTCCACGCCGACGCGGACGACTACAAGACCCAGCCGACCGGCAACGCCGGCGCGCGCCTGGCATGTGCGGTGATCCAGAAGGCCCCGTAAGGGCGCTTTTGCTGGAAACGGAAAACGCCGGTGCAAGCCGGCGTTTTTCTTTGCATCGCTTTCTGTAGAGCCGAGCCCATGCTCGGCTGTGCTTTCGGCGGCCTGAGCCGAGCATGGGCTCGGCTCTACAGCAATACGCACGGCGGTCGCGCCCCGGCGAAACGCAATTGCACGGTAGCGCCGGGCCATGCCCGGCGGCGCGCATCCGCAGATCAGCGCGCCAGCAGCTCGCGCGCGTCCTGCCCGGGCTCGCAGTGCACGAACAACACCGGCACGCCGTGCGCTTCCAGCACGGCGGCCATCTGCCGCTGGCGCATCAGGAACTGCTCGTAGATGCCCTTCAGGCGGTCGCAGTCGTTCTTGCCATGATCGTAGTGCGCGCACCAGCCGGCCGGGTCGAACAGCGCCATGCGTGCTTCGCCATGGGTATAGCGCAGCAGCGGCTCGGGTGCGGCGTTGAGCCACTCGTCCTCACCCGGCGCCATGATCGCGGTCTCGATCAGCGGCCACAGCGCGGCCAGGCCCTGGTTGTCGTACTGCATCGACATCATCGCGGCCAGGTCGTTCACGGTGAAATAGCGCGCGTGCTCGATGCGCGCACCGAAGGTGTTCTGCGCCATCAACGCGGTGTCGGCATGCGCCATGCCGTTGGCCAGCAGCGTCTCTTCCAGCGCCTCGGCCACCGCATTGGTGGTGGCCACGTCACTGCCGGTCAGCAGGAACGGCACCACACGCAGGCCACCACCCACCAGGCTGGCATCGGCCTGGAACGGCAGCGGCACGTCACCCTGGGCGTCGGTACCGAACGCCAGCAGGCGCGGGCCCTGGTTGCGGCCCGGCGCACGCATCTGCAGTTCTTCCAGCCGGCGATGGATCGGCCAGCCCGGGCGCAGCACTTCGGCCGGGTCGAAATGGGCGGCGGCGAACACCAGGTCCAGCTCGGCCACCTGCGGCACCAGCTTGGACAGGTCGCGGCCGACGCGATCGGCCAGTTCACCGGCCTGTTCGGCGCTGAGTACCGCCTGGCGGGGGATTTCGCCGCCGGCCAGTTCCAGGGCCAGCACGCCAAGGGCATTCATCGCGGGGTCGGGTTTGCTCATGGTTCCACGGTTGGCCCATCACAGGGCGGCAGCTACACTTGGCTCCATTATGCCTGCTCCGCCGTGCAGGCCATGTTGCAGACACCCTCATCCATGCCAGGTATCTCCATGCCCAACGCTCGTCCCGTCGCCATCCTCGGTGGCGTCCGCATTCCGTTCTGCCGCCAGAACACCGCGTATTCGGATGTCGGCAACCTCGGCATGTCGGTCCGTACGCTGGGCGCGCTGGTCGAACGTTTCGGCCTGCACGGCCAGCAGCTGGGTGAAGTGGCGATGGGTGCGGTGATCAAGCACTCCAGCGACTGGAACCTGGGCCGCGAAGCCACGCTGTCCTCCGGCCTGTCGCCGCTGACCCCGGGCATCACCCTGCAGCGCGCCTGCGGTACTTCGCTGGACAGCATCATCACCGTCGCCAACAAGATCGCGCTGGGCCAGATCGAATCCGGCATCGGCGGTGGTTCGGACACCACCTCCGACGTGCCGATCGTCTACGGCAAGAAGCTGCGCGCGCGCCTGCTGGCCGCCAACCGTGCCAAGAGCACCGGCGACAAGATCCGTGCGCTCACCGCCGGCTTCAAGTTCTCCGAACTGAAGCCCGAGTTCCCGGGCGTGGCCGAGCCGCGCACCGGCAAGAGCATGGGTGACCATTGCGAGGACATGGCCAAGGAATGGAACATCTCGCGCGACTCGCAGGACGAGTGGGCGGTGTCGTCGCACAAGAAGCTGGCTGCCGCCTATGAGCGTGGCTTCTTCAACGACCTGATCGCACCGTTCCGTGGCGTCGAGCGCGACAACATCCTGCGCCCGGATACCTCGCTGGAAAAGCTCGCCACGCTGAAGCCGGCCTTCGACAAGGTCTCCGGCCGCGGCACCCTGACCGCAGCCAATTCCACCCCGCTCACCGATGGCGCTGCCGCGGTGCTGCTGGCCAGCGAGGAATGGGCCCGCGCACACGGCCACGAACCGCAGGCGTACCTGCGTGATGCCCACGTCTCGGCCGTTGATTTCGTGCATGGTGAAGGCCTGCTGATGGCACCGACCGTGGCTGTGCCGGAGATGCTCAAGCGCAATGGCCTGACCCTGCAGGACTTCGACATCTACGAGATCCACGAAGCCTTCGCCGCGCAGGTGCTGTGCACCCTGCGTGCGTGGGAGAGCGAGGATTACTGCCGCAACCGCCTGGGCCTGGATGCACCGATGGGCCGCATCGACCCGGACAAGATCAACCTGCTGGGTTCGTCGCTGGCCACCGGCCACCCGTTCGCTGCCACCGGCGCCCGCGTGATTGCTACGGCCGCCAAGCAGCTGGCCGAACGCGGCGGCGGCCGCGCGCTGGTGTCGATCTGCACCGCCGGCGGCATGGGCGTGGTGGCGATCGTCGAACGCTGATTGTTGCGACCGCACGCCAACCAAGGTTGGCGACTACCGGGTTCCACACATGAAAACGCCGCCCAATGGGCGGCGTTTTTTCTTGCTCTGGTGAGTGCCGACCGTTGGTCGGCACGCTTCACGGCAACCGCGGATTACCGAATTCGTCGCGCTCTTCGTTGGCGTCATACACCGGCGGCTGCACCGTGATGGGCTGCTCTTCCACCGTGGCGCGTGCAGGTGCTTCAATGCCGCGCACCAGCTCCACGCTGTCCTCGCCGCGCTGCAGTCGCAGCGCATTGGCCAGGCATTGCGCGGCCAGCGCGTGCTCGCCACGCTGCGCGAACAGCTCACCCAGTGCTTCCCACGCAGGAGCACCAGCGCCGGCGGCGATGGCCTCATGCAGGAACGCATCGGCGGCATCCCACTGCTGCTGGGCCAGGGCCACGCGGCCCTGTGCCAGGCGCAGCGCGGCCGACTCGTCATGCACGTTGCGCCAGCGCGCCAGGTTGCTCTGGCGGGTGGCCAGGCGCTCGGCCGGCAGGCGGCCATACAGCGCCACCAGTTCGTCGTCCCAGCGATGGTCCAGGGCCTGTTCCAGCGCCAGCAGCGCCGGCTCATCCCAGTTCAGGGCCACCGCGCGGCTGGCATACGCGCCGACCACGTCCGGGGTGGGGCGCAGCGCCTTCGGCGTGGCTTCCCACTGCGCGGCCAGCGCGTTGACGTCGGCCGCTTCCAGCAGCGCCTGTGCGGCCAGGCGTGCTTCCAGTTCGCTGTTGGCGTCGGCCGGCAGCACCTTGCTCTGGCGCAGTGCACCCAGCTGGCCATACGCCTCGTGGGCGCGGCCCGCCTGTGCCAGTGCTTCGGTGCGCAGCCACAGGCCGCGCGGCGGCAGCGGCTGGATCGCCGCCACGTCCAATGCGTTGATTGCATCCACCGGCAGATCGCGCGCCAGCAGCTGTTCGGCGCGCAGCAGCGCCTGCAGGGTGGCATCGCTTTCGCCCAGGCGCTGCAGCAGCGCTTCACCGGCAGGGCCGTCGGCACGCGCCTGCGCACTGCGCACGGCGTTGGCCAGCGCCACCGCGCTCACTTCCGGATCCTTGGCGGCGCCGTCCAGCAGCTTCTCGGCACGCTGCCACTGGCCGTGCTCATAGGCCTGCAGGCCGTCGATCAGGCGCACCCGGCCCTGCTTGCGGCGGTAGCGGCCCCAGGCGCGGAACGGTGCAGCGATCAGGCTCCACAGCAGCCACAGTACCAGCACCGCGATCACCGACAGCAGCGCCACCTTGGGCAGGTTGCTGTGGTAGTCGTAGCCGCCGTAGCGCAGAGTCACTTCGCCGAAGCGGTTGAGGTCATCGGCGCCGAGCCATTGCGCGGCAACCACGCCGATGGCCACGGCCAGCAACAGCACGACCAGGGATTGCAGGGGTTTCATGTGGGATTACCTCCGGTCGGTCTGGGTACGCAGCTGCTGCAGGGTGCTGCCAAGAACAGCATTGCTGGCCTGCAGCGGAAGCTCGCGCAAGGCCTTCAGTTCAGCACGTTGCGCGCGCAGGGCCGGTGAATCCGGCCAGCGCCGTTGCGCCCAATGCTCCACGCGTGCCAGCGCAGTATCGCGGCCGGTGCGGTCGCCACGTTCGATCGCGGCGCGCGCCAAGGTCAGTTCCAGTTGCAGTGCATCGTCTGCATTGCGGCGCTCGGCGGCGGTCAGCGGACCGTTCTGGCGGCTGGGGCTGATGTCCACGAACGGGGCCAGCGTGGCCTGCCACCAGGTCTTGCCGGCGCCGGGCGCGCTGTCGCCTGTTACCTGCGAGGGCAGGCCCTGCAGGGCTTTGGCCAGGCTATCCAGGCGCTGCAGCGATTGCGCGCGCGGGCCGGCACCAAGGGAATCCAGTGCATCGCGCTCCTGCACCAGGGCCTGGCGCAGATTCAGGCCGTCGCTGTCGGGCAGATCGGCCAACGCGGTGGCGGCCTGTGCATACAGGCGGCGTGCGCCTTCCACGTCGTCGGCGTAGTTCAGTCGCTGTGCCGCCTGGGTCAACAGCAGCTCGGCCTCATCGCGCTGTACCGCCTGGCGGCCCTGGTTGGCGCTGTCGGCCAGCTTGGCCAGGTTCTCTTCCAGCAATGCACTGCGCTGCGAAAGGCCCAGCATCTCGTCGCGCAGCACGCGGTTGGTGGTCGCCGCATCCTGCAGGCGCTGGCTGGTCGCGCGCTGGTCGCGGCGCAATGCATCCAGCGTCGCCTGCAGGCCCTGCAGCTGCACGGCCGTGGTCTGTGCCTGCGCTTCCTGTTCGTGCTGTTGCTGTTGCCAGACGTACCAGCCGGCATAGCCGCCCACGCCAAGCACGACCACCCCGGCCAGCGGCAACAGCCAGCGCACAGGTCGACGGGGCGGGGAAACGGGCGGAGTCTCGTTCATGGGGCTTCCTTGTCGGCAACGTCGCCGGTCAGGTTCCGGCAGGCCGCGTTGTGCACAGCATCACTGTTGCCGACCACAGCGGCAAGCGTGACCCACGTCCCTGTTCAGGTCGCTGCCGGGACGGTGAGCGTGGCGTGTGCAGCGGCCACCAGTTGTGCCGTGGTGGGCCCGGCCGCGCGCGCCACGCGTTGCAGCCCCAATGCGTGCGCCTGTTCGCCGAGCCGTTCGCTGGCCACGACCACGGTGGCCAGCGCCTGAAAGCGTTGCTGCAATGCCGGCGGAAGCTGCTGCCAGAAATGCAGCAACGCCTCACCACTGCTGACCGCCAGCACCCACGGCTGCGCTGAATGCGCCAATCGAGCCAATGTGCGGGGCGGCAGGCGCAGCAATCGGCGCTGGTAGACGTCGGCGCGTTCGATCGTGGCGCCCGCCGCCTGCAATTGCGCGGCAATCAGGCCGCGCCCGCCAGGGGCGGTGACCAGGCCGATGCACAGGCCCTGTACGTTGGCCAGCACCGGCAGCGCCAGCAGCCCCTCGCTGTCCATCCGCTGCGGTGCATGCACCTCGGCGACGCCCTGCGCCCGCAGCGCGTGCGCGGTGCCTTCGCCCACGGTCAGCCACGGGCTGCGTTGTGCTTCGGCCAGTGGCAGCAGGGTGGCGGCCGCAGTAACGGCGGCCGGGCTGGTAAACACCACCCGATCGCAGTTCAGCGTGCGTTGCAGCTGACGTACCACTGGCGTGCCGTTCAGGCGCTGCAGACGCCAGGGCGGCAGGGCCAGCACATGCCCGCCCAGCCCAGCAACGGCGCGGCGCAGCGCGGAATTCTGGCCTTGCGGTCGCAGCGAAATGAAGGTCCAGCCCGGCTCGGAACCGGCGGCGCCAGTGGGTATCGTATGGTCGGCCATTGCCTGCATTATGCGGGCCCTTCGTTGTCGTGGTCTCTGCTCCGATGTCCGTTGATGCTCTGACTTCCTCGCTGGCCGCCCTGCAGGACGTGCTGGACTGCATGCCGGCGGTACGCGCCATGCAGATCCAGCTCGACGGCTATGCCGATGGCGTGCTGCGCATCACCGCGCCGCTGGCCGCCAACGTCAACGACAAGGGCAACGCCTTCGGTGGCAGCCTGGCCTCGGTGCTGACCCTGTCGGGCTGGGCCCTGGTCAGCCTGCGCCTGCGCCTGGCCGGCCACGATGCCGAGGTCTACGTGGCCGACAGCAACCTGCGCTACCTGGCGCCGGTCTACGAAGACCTGCACGCCCACGCCGAAGCGGCCGAAGCCACCGGCTGGGACGCTTTCCTGAACACCTTCCGGCAGCGCCGCAAAGCCCGCATCAGCATCATCGCCACCCAGCCCGGTGCCGATGGCAAGCCCGCCGCCGAGTTCAGCGGTCGCTTCGTTGCCTTCGCCAAAGGGTAGGATGGCAGGCTGACGTTCTGGGGAAACCACCGATGCGCCGCCTCATCCAGTTCCTGATGTGTTCCCTGCTGCTGGTCAGCGCCGTGGCTTCGGCCGACGACCTCAGCCGCAAGCAGCGCAAGCTGCTGGAAGAGACCCAGATCGCCTACGGCGCCACCATCCGCTGGGGCAGCATGGACGATGCGATCGGCTATCTGGACCCCACGCTGCGCAAGGAAAAGCCGCCCACCGAGTTCGAGCTCAACCGCTACGCGCAGCTGCGCGTGTCGTCCTACCGCGAGCGCAGCAGCGCCTCGCTGGACGGGGGCCTGGTCGAACGCCGCGTCGAAATCGGGGTGATCAACCAGAACACCCAGGCCGAGCGCACCGTGGTCGTGGTCGAGCGCTGGCGCTGGGACCCGGAAGCCAAGCGCTGGTGGCAGACCGCCGGCCTGCCGGACCTGTGGAAAGGGCAGTGACGGGCCGCGTCCGGCTTGTGCGACAATCGGCGCCCGCTTAATCGACCCGTGACCTGAGTGAATTACGAAGAGTTGCTGGCCTTTGCAGGCCGAAACCCGATGCTGTCCGCGGCCCTGGTCGGCCTGACCGTGGCCATCATCGTCACCGAGATCCGCCGCCTGTTCCGGGGCTTCAAGGGCATCAAGCCCGCCGAACTGACCCAGCTGATGAACGCGGGCGGCACGGTGGTGGTCGACCTGTCGGCCAGCGGTGACTTCGAGAAGGGCCACATTGCCGGCAGCCGCAACGCCCAGGCCAGTGCCTTCGGCCCGGACAACAAGCTGGTGGCCAATGCCAAGCAGTCGCCGGTGGTGCTGGTGTGCCGCAGCGGCAACGCTTCGGAAACCGCCGCGAAGGCGCTGAAGAAGGCCGGTTTCGAGAAGGTCTACGTGCTCGACGGCGGCATTCCCGCCTGGCAGCAGGCCGAGCTGCCGCTGGTCAAGGGCCGCAACTGATTGCCGCAGGTGGCGGATCCGGCCTTGTATGGGCCTGATCCCGCCCCCATCGCAGTAATTCGACCATCGTTTTCATTGCATTCATTGGAGTTACTGGAAATGTCCGAAGAGATCACCAACGGCGCCGCTGCGCCGGTCGATGCCGCCACCGGCCCCGCTTTCACCGTCGAGAAGATCTACGTCAAGGACGTCTCCTTCGAGTCGCCGAACGCTCCGACCATCTTCAATGACCAGGTGCAGCCGGAGCTGCAGCTGAACCTGAACCAGCAGGTGCAGCGCCTGGGTGAGAACGCCTTCGAAGTCGTGCTGGCCGTGACCCTGACCTGCCAGGCCGGTGAGCGCACCGCCTACGTGGCCGAAGTGAAGCAGGCCGGCGTGTTCGGCCTGGTCGGCCTGGACCCGCAGTCGATCGACGTGCTGCTCGGCACCCAGTGCCCGAACATCCTGTTCCCGTACGTGCGCCAGCTGGTCAGCGACCTGATCCAGGCCGGCGGCTTCCCGCCGTTCTTCCTGCAGCCGATCAACTTCGAAGGCCTGTACGCAGAAACCCTGCGCCAGCGCCAGGAGCAGGGCGACGCACCGTCGCTGGCTGACTCCGAGCCGGCTGGCAACGCCTGATTCCTGCCGCGACGTCACGGATGAGCACTCCCGCTGACAAGATCGCCGTGCTTGGCGCCGGTTCCTGGGGAACCGCGCTGGCCAGCCTGCTCGCACGGCACGGTCACCCGACCGTGCTGTGGGGGCGCGACGCTACCGTGGTCGAAGCCATCGACCAGCGCCACGAGAACCCGCGTTACCTGCCGGGCATCCCGCTGCCGGACAGCCTGCGTGCCACCACCGACCTGGCGTCGGCGGTGGAGGGCGCGGCCTGGATCCTGGTGGTGACCCCGTCGCACGCCTTCGGTGAAACCGTGCGTGCGCTGGCGCCGCTGCGCCCGGCCGGTGCCGGTGTGGCCTGGGCCACCAAGGGCTTCGAGCCCGGTTCGGGCCGCTTCCTGCATGAAGTAGCGCGCGAAGTGCTGGGTGAGGACGTGCCGCTGGCCGTGGTCACCGGCCCGTCGTTCGCCAAGGAAGTGACCCAGGGCCTGCCGACCGCGATCACCGTGCACGGCGACGTGCCCGAGTTCGCGCAGACGGTGGCCGAAGCGATGCATGGCCCAGCGTTCCGCGCCTACACCGGCGACGACATGGTCGGTGCCGAGCTGGGCGGTGCGATGAAGAACGTGCTGGCCGTTGCCACCGGCGTGGCCGATGGCATGCAGTTGGGCCTGAACGCTCGTGCCGGCCTGATCACGCGTGGCCTCAACGAGATGCTGCGCCTGGCCGCTGCCATCGGCGCCAAGCCGGAAACGCTGATGGGCCTGGCTGGCCTGGGCGATCTGGTGCTGACCTGCACCGGCGACCTGTCGCGCAACCGCCGCCTGGGCCTGGCCCTGGGCCGTGGCCAGACGCTGCAGGATGCCGTGCGCGAAATCGGCCAGGTGGTCGAGTCGGTGCAGACCGCCGACGAAGTGATGCGACAGGCACGCCGCCATGGCATCGACCTGCCGATTTCCGACCGCGTGCGCGCCGTGCTGCACGGCGAGCAGACGCCGGAAGAAGGCCTGCGCGCACTGCTGGCGCGGGAACAGAAACCGGAATACCCGGACACGCTGTTCAAGTGAATCGAAAAACCCCGGCCCAGTGCCGGGGTTTTTTGTGCGCGCCCCATCCACGCATAGCGTGGATCTAGGACGGAACCCGCTTCTGGTAGCTGCCAACCTTGGTTGGTGCCCGGTAGCGCCGGGCCATGCCCGGCGGCATTCATCACCGCGCGCGCGGCCGCGCGTTGCTGTTGTCCATGTCCGAGAAGATCACCCACGGCCCATCCCCCTCACGCTTCAGCGTGAGCGTGAACTTGCCGGTATCGCCCACGTTGTTGCCGTAACTGTAGGCACCGATGATGTAACCCGTGTTTTCTTCCACGGCGTAGGCCAGCGCACGCAACCGCAACGGGCTGCTGCCCTGGCCGGCATACGCGGCCTCGATCGCGCTGCGGCCGCGCACCGGCGGCTGGTTGCTCTGCAGCACAAAGCCATCTTCGGCGAACAGTGCAGCCAGTGCCTTGGCATCACCGGTGCGCCACGCCTGCTCGTAATCGCGCAGTACGCGATCCAGCGGTGCGGGCAGGGGGGTATCGGGCAGGCGCGCAGACGTCGTGCCTTCTGCATCGTGGGAAATTGCCGGCGTTGCCAGCAGCAGGGCACTGCAGAAGATCATGGCGAGTGGTCTACGGCGCATGCGTCCGGCTCCAGGCGATGACGGGAAGCTGCGAACGCATCCTAGCGCGGTGCTGGTTAGAATCACGCGGCCGCAGATTCGGCGGATGCAGCGCAGATCAGACAAGGACACGGAATGAAGATGCGAATCACAGGGATGGCGATGATGGCCGCGCTGTTGGCAGCCTGCGGACAGGCACCGGAGAAGACTGGCGGGACTGCACCTGCTGCGGCGCCAGCGCCGACCACCGAAGCACCGGCCGCCACGGCCACCGTGGTCGAGAAGGAACCGTCCATCGAAGAAGGCGTGGACCCTGCGGTGTGGGACAACGAAGGCGAGCCGGAAGACCCGGCCGCCGGCGGCGAACTGACCTGCGCGGACAATCCGCTGGCGACCCACTTCTTTACTCTGGTGGGCGGCAACACCGTGGATGACTGCGGCCGCAAGGACCCGAAGGTGCTGGCCGCGTTCGATGCGCTGATGAAGGGCACGCAGGACGCCGAATCCAGCGACAAGGACATTCCGTCGCTGCGCAAGCGCCTGTTGAGCGGACCCAGTGGCCCTGGCGAGCTGCTGGTGCTGCAGGGCGAGCCGTGGTGGTTCTACACCGCCTGCCAGGCCCACGATTGCCCCGGCACCGCGTTGGCGATGTTGTACTCGCCCGATCAGTCGAAGCTGGTCGGCCGTCTTACCGCGCGCTGCCGTGTGTGGTGGCTGGGCGAGCCGACGGCGGAACAGCGTGCGCAGATCGAACAGCGCCAGCCACTGCAGGATGCCGCGTTGAAGGAAGACAGCGTGCTCTGCGAGTGATGTGGCGCGCTCTGCAGCGCCGGGCCGTGCCCGGCGCTGCAGTGAGCGTTGTTCCCCGTATCACCCTTCCGGCCGCATGCGTGCGCTGACCTGTGCGGCTAGCGACAGACTGGCCATCATCAGGCCCTCCATCACGCGGTCGCCCACGTATTCCTCCTCGGGCCCGTTCTGGCGTACGCGCTCGGCAGCCAGCAGCATTTCCAGCGCCACGCGCAGCCCGGCCAACGCACAGTCCGCGTCGGCCAGCGCCATGCGGCGCCCTGGCATCTGATGACGTTCGGGCCAGGGCTGGCCGTCGGCGGCCGCGCCCTTGCCGATGCGGTCGAGCGTGGCGATGAAACCGTGCGGATCGTGCGGGTGCAGTGCTTCCGAGGGCGCGTCCGCGTTGGCGGGCACATACTGCGCGCGCAGGCGGGAGGATTCGGGTGTGCTCATGGCAAAGGCTCCGTGCAGGACAGACGGCAGCCGCCACGCAAAGGTGGCGGGCGGAGACGTGGCTCGAAAACCGGGACAGTGCGTACAAGGCCGGCAGGCACAAGGCCTCCACGCTCCGCCCACCATGACCGGCAGACGAATTGCCCGTCGGCGCCACACAGGGTGACGCCGACGGGCAGGCGCAAACAACGTACGCATTGCCACGGGTTTTCGATGCCCGGCCACCCTTTTCCGGTGGCCCACCATCTGTACCGCCGTCGCTGCGTAACGCCAATCAGAAGAGTTGCATTCAACGCTGGATCAAAGACGCTTTTGGCATTTTTGCATGCTGTTAAGCCGTCGCAGACGCAGGCGCCGCAACGTCCGTAGCGGCATGGGGAATATGCGACATGGGTCGAAGTTGATGACGTGGCGTACGGGCACTCCACCAGGCCGATGACGACAGTGCGGGGCGAAGAACGTAAATCGACTTCGGCGCACTCCGGTGTGTCAGTGCTCTTCGCGTCTCTCGTACCAGGCTTGAGTACGGTTCACGATCCGCACCACAGACAACATGACCGGCACCTCGATCAGCACACCAACTACCGTCGCCAGTGCAGCCCCCGAATGCACGCCGAACAGTCCCACCGCGGTGGCTACCGCCAGTTCGAAGAAATTGCTGGCACCAATCAACGCCGAAGGGCCGGCCACGCAATGCGCCACGCCCAGGCGACGATTGAGCAGGTAAGCCAGGCCGGAAGTGAAATAGACCTGGATCAGGATCGGCACCGCAATCAGTGCGATCACCAGCGGCTGCTCCACGATCTGTCGGCCCTGGAAGCCGAACAGCAGCACCAGTGTGAGCAGCAGCGCGCACAGCGAGACGGGCGCCAGCTTGCGAAGCACCCGCTGCAACGCTGCCTCGCCACGACGCATCAGAATCCAGCGCCGCAGCAACGCGGCCACCAGCACCGGCACCACGATGTAGAGGCCCACCGACAGCAGCAACGTATCCCACGGCACGGTGATCGCCGACAGGCCCAGCAGCAGTGCAACCACCGGCGCGTAGGCCACCACCATGATCGCGTCGTTCAACGCCACCTGGCTCAGGGTGAAGTTGGCATCGCCACGGCACAGGTTGCTCCACACGAACACCATGGCGGTGCAGGGCGCGGCCGCCAGCAGGATCAGCCCGGCGATGTAGCTGTCGATCTGTGCTGCGGGCAACCAGTCGGCGAAGGCATGGCGCAGGAACAGCCAGCCCAGCAGTGCCATCGAGAACGGCTTCACCGCCCAGTTGATGAACAGCGTTACGCCGATGCCCTTCCAGTGCTGCTGCAACTGGCGCATCGCAGTGAAGTCGACCTTCAGCAGCATCGGGATGATCATCAGCCAGATCAGCAGTGCAACCGGCAGGTTGACCTTGGCCACTTCGGCGGAGGCCAGCACCGCGAAGGCATCGGGCAGGACATGGCCCAGCAGCGTGCCCATCGCAATGCACAGCACAACCCACAGCGTCAGGTGTCGCTCGAACAGGCTCATGGCAGTGGCACCGTCACTGCGCGCCGTCGGTCGGCAGCAGCCGGCCGATCCGGTCCAGCGCGTGCTGCAGCGTCGTGCGGTCGGACCACAACGATTCGGGCAGCGCGAGCAATGCACGCAGTCGCAGCTTCACGATGGCATGGGCCTGCGCGAATGCTGCGGCCTTGTCGGCATCGCTACCCGCGACGGCCGCCGGATCGGGCAGGCCCCAGTGGCTGCGGATGAAGTCACCGAACACCACTGGGCAAGCTTCGGCGGCCGCCGAATCGCATACGGTGATGACCAGGTCCATCGGGGCCGCGTCCACGAACACATCCCACGATTTGCTGTGCAGCCCATCGATCGGCATGCCTTCGGCCTGCAGCTGCGCCAGTGCGAACGGATTGACCTGGCCGGTGGGCTGGCTGCCGGCACTGAAGGCGGTGAAGCGATCGCCGCCCCAGGCACGCAAAGTGGATTCGGCAAGCACGCTGCGGGCGCTGTTGCCGGTGCAGAGGAAGAGGACATTGCGGGTCATGTGGCTTCCATGGTCAGTGAGCGGTTTGGACATGCAAAGCGCGCTGGCCGGGCAGAGACGAGTGAACTCGGCAGAGCTGCGGATCGCCTCCGCTATCTGCGCGCGATCACATCCGGCATAGCCGTGCCGCGCGAACCACGTGCCTGCCGATGTTGTCAGCAGCACCAGTTCCCTGACCTGCATACGGCGGGCCATCTCTTCGGCCGTTGCCAGCAATGCGCGTCCAAGGCCGGCGCCGCGTCGGTCATCAGACACCACCAGGGAGCGGAGCAGCGCCGAGGCGCCGAAAACCTGCAATCCAACGGCGCCCACGGGGACGCCGTCGAGGTCCGCGACGAAAAACACGACCTTGCTGCTTTCCAGATCGGCCACGGGCAACTGCGCCTGCTGCAGAAGGTCCCGGATGGAGGACAGGTCGTCGCGTGTGCCGGCACGAATCACGGGGTCTGGCTTCATCTCAGCACCTGCATGCCGGTTCGCTCACCGCGCACCGCTCGTCCGGCGAGCCCGCGCAGCAGTTGTGCGTCAGGTACTCGATCAAGCCGTTCATGGCATCGAAGTTGGCCCGATAGCAGACATGGCGGCCCTGGCTTTCACTCTCCACCAGCCCGGCCTGCACCAGCTCCTTCAGGTGGAAGCTGAGCGTGGCTGGGGGCACCTGCAGGGCCGTGGCGATGTCGCCCGCCATGCGCCCTGCCGGGCCAGCCTCCACCAGCAGGCGGAAGGCAGCCAGGCGGGTGGCATGACCGAGCGCAGTGAGGGCGGTGATTGCATTTAACGTTTCCATATTTCTAGAATAATCGAATGAATAAGCCAATCACAAGCCCTGACCTGCCCAATCTGGTGGAATCGTCATTGCCCCAGCCCAATCATCACCAGCTCGCCGCGGCAGATCTGGGGCCGCCACGCATCCTCCTGCTCTACGGCTCGCTGCGGCCGCAGTCGTTCAGCCGCAAGCTGGCGCTGGAAGCCGAGCGATTGCTGCGCCATCTGGGGTGCGAAACCCGCATGTTCGATCCGCATGCGCTGCCCATGCTCGACAGCGTGGACACGAGCCACCCTGAAGTGCAGCGGTTGCGTGCGTGGTCGCAGTGGTCGGAAGGCCAGGTCTGGGTCAGCCCCGAGCGGCATGGCACGGTCACCGGCGTGTTCAAGAACCAGATCGACTGGTTGCCGCTGGAAGATGGCAGCGTGCGGCCCACGCAGGGCAGGACGCTGGCGGTGATGCAGGTGAGCGGTGGCTCGCAGTCGTTCAACACCGTCAATACGCTACGCGTGCTCGGCCGGTGGATGCGCATGCTGACCATCCCCAATCAGTCATCGGTGGCCAAGGCCTGGCAGGAATTCGATGACGATGGGCGCATGAAGCCCTCGCCGTACTACGACCGCGTGGTGGATGTGATGGAGGAGCTTGTGAAGTTCACGCTGCTGACGCGAGGGCGGTCGGACTACCTGGTGGACCGCTACAGCGAGCGGAAGGGCGACGCGCATGCCGCGGTATTGGCGCGGGCCGCAGGGGCTGCGGCTTCCTGAATTCCAATCTGCCGACGAGCGTATTACTTGCTTGCGCGCCGCGCGCCCTTCTCGTCTTCGTCCTTCGCATCCCCGCGGCTCTGCGCGAACTCCGGGAAGGTCTTCGTGATCGAATCCTTGTCCGGCAGGATGTAGAACACGCCGCCCTTCTCGAACATGGGCTGCACGATCTGCCCGTAGAACGCGGGCGAGACATTGATGCAACCGTGGGTGACGCGGTTGTCGTCCGGCGTGGGCGATGCCAGTCGTTCGGCACGCTTTTCCTTTGGGCTGCCCGGCGGCAGCGGGTGCATTGAAACCGCGGAATCGTAATCCACCCACAGCACGCGCCCGGCATCGTCGGAGGGGCCGTAGCCACCGATGAAGCGGCCGGCCGGCGTGGTGCGGTCGTGGCCGGGAATCGCGCTCAGTGCCAGCTTGGCGACGCCGGGTGCGGAATGATCGCCGATGGCCGAACCGAACAGCGCCGGTGCCGCGCCACGCAGCTTGCCGTCGCCGCTGAAGATCAGAACCTGCGCCGCCGCCTTGTCCATGACTGCGAACGGATAGCCCTGGTTGTCCTTGCTGGCGACGACCCAGCCGGCCAGCTCGATCACCGTTTCGGACACGCTCTGGTCAGCCGGAAGTTCATCAACGGCGGCTACCGGTGATGCAGGTGCGTCCTTGTCCCTGGCGTTGGCTACGCCGCTGCACGCAACGACCAGTGCCATGGCCAGTGCGGCATGGAGGGCGCGGCGTGCAGGGGAGGAGTAGGTACGAATGAGACGGCTCCTTGCAATGCAGTCTTGGGTGGAAGGACGCCAGTGGCCGGCGAAGGCCACTGGTTCCCGATACAGAGATGGATCAATTCAAGCAGTGAGGGAGCGATTACCCGCGCGGCTTGCGGCCGGCCGGTGCCCTTTCAAGCTGCTGCACGCGGCCTTCGATCTGGTCCAGACGCTGGTTGGCCTGCTGTGCGGACTGGTTGGCGGATTCCGCACTCTGCGCAGCACCCTGCACCTTGACGTCGAGCTGATCGAGACGCGAGTTGATGGTTGCAAACTCGTTCTTGTAAGAGGCGCAGGCGCCAAGGCTGACGGTGGCGATGAGCGCTACAGCAAGTGCGCGGGCCGTCTTCATGTGTTGCGGGTTCAGGTTCATTGCACTCCCTCCTTCGTCTGGGGAAGCTGGAATATAGCGGCGTTTGTTCCCGTCGCTACCAAGCGCTTTCAGCTGGAATTTGAGTACGTGGATGGGCTGTGAAGGCCTGTAAATCAACAAACCTTAACAAGCGGGATCAGGCGAGCTGATCTGCGCCGGCCAAGCGCCTTGTGCCTGTTCAATATCACCCATTCACCAGCATGAAGCCGGCATCACGGTATCTGCGCCTGCGCGCTTTCGCCTGCTGCGCACGCAGGTTGCCATCCACTTGCTTCCAGCAGCGCTGCAGCGTTTCCAGGCTGGACATTCAGCAGTTCGGCGATGGCGTTGCGCGTGTCGGGCGCGCGCGCAACGTAGGCATGGGCAATGCGGTAGCCGATCCAGTAGCCGAGATCTCCACGGCGCGCATCGTCGCCGGGGCCGTTGTACAGCCACCTCGAAAGATCGGTGCCCATGCTGTCCTGCAGGAACGCGCGCTCCAGCGCACACTCACGACCCTGCGTCCAACGCTGCAGATGCGCGTTGGCCGGTTGCCCGGAGATCCGTTCGGCCACGTACTCGGCGCCGCCTTCCAGCAGCGTCTGATAGAGCAGGGTGGGCTGCTCGACCTCCACGCGTGCACCAGGCTGTTGCACGTGCACATACTCATGGGCGATCAGATGCACGAAGCGGTCACTCACATCGGCCTGCATCCAGTCGGCGTTGCACAGCGCTTCCAGGCCGATGACCACGCCTGCTTCGGTGGTCACGCCACCACTGTTGCCGCGGCCCACCAGTACGGTGACCGGGGGAAAGCGCGCAGACGGCAACAAGGCGCCCAGCTGATCGACGGCAGCGGCGACGCGCGTGCGGATCGATGGCAATGCTGTCGCGCAGGTTCCCGCTTTCGCAAACAATGCCGGCTTGTCCTGGATGGCCCTGGCCAGCCGCTCCATCGAGCCGATACGGCTGTCGGTGAAGCTGCGCAGGGCATCCGTACCCGCATCCAGATAGCCGTGTTGCAGTTCATCGGCGCTTGGGCGCCCTTGGTTGGCGTCCATCACCTTGAAGAAGCGCGTGACATCGTCTGTCTGCACGACGATGTGCCCGGCAGAAACGATGCGCTCAGCCGCCTGTGCCTGCAGCAGCGCGACCGGCGAGGCGATCAGGATCAGTGCCCACATCAAGCATCGAGCGTGGTGCGTATAAGAAGCCGGCAGCGGTGCCATGCAGAGTTCCCTGAACGCCAGCCTTATTTATACACCAGTCAGTTCAATATTCAGGGTTGATTAGACCCCCTAACGGATAATTCACACCTGTCGACCGCCTCCTTTCTCTCCCCCTCCCGGGAGGCGGTCGACGAAACCAAAATAATTAAAGGTGTGTCCCGATGAACAAGAATTCGCTGCTTGCCCTGGGTCTTCTGGCTGCCCTGCCGTTCGCTGCATCGGCAACCGATGGCCTGTCGTACAACTACGTTGAAGGCGGCTACGTGAACACCGATGCCAAGGGCGGCGACGCCGATGGCTGGAAGGTGAAGGGTTCCGTTGCGGTGCACCCGAACTTCCACGTCTTTGGCGACTACAGCGCCCAGGAAACCGACAAGTTCAAGAATGACGTCGACCAGTGGCGCCTGGGTGTCGGCTACAACTACGGCATCGCACCGAACACCGATCTGGTGGCCCGTGTTGCGTACCAGAAGTACGACGAGAAGCGCGGCCTGGACTTCAACGGCTACTCCACTGAAGTGGGCGTGCGCACCGCGTTCAACCCGTACGTGGAAGGCTACGTGATGGCCGGCTACGAAGATTTCAGCAAGAAGCACGGTTACAACCCGGACGGCGAGTTCTACGGCCGTGTCGGCGCCACCGCCAAGTTCAACCAGAACTGGGGCCTGAGCGGCGAAGTGAAGCTGGCCAAGGCTGGCGACCGCGAGTGGTTCGTGGGCCCGCGCTTCACCTGGTAACAAACGCCTGTCGTTAGTGCGTGTTGTGCTGGCGTGTGACTCTCTCTCTCTCCCACACGCCAACCGAAGCCCGGCCTCGCGCCGGGCTTCACTTTTATGGGCCCTGTAGCGCGACAATGCGGCATGGGCGACTCTTCCCCCCTCGCAGGTACTGGCACGGCCTACCAGGAGCATCCGGCGCCTGCGCCGCTGCGCGGCCACTTTGGTCAGCTGTGGCAGAGCCAGCTTCCTGACGATGCCGATGGGCACATCACCGTACTGCCCGATGGCTGCGTGGATATCCTCTGGCGCGACGGTGCGTTGTTCGTGGTCGGCCCGGACCGCGTGGCCGCGCACCCGGCGCTGGCACCCGGTGCGCAGGTGCTGGGGGCACGCTTCCGTCCCGGCCAGGCATTGGCCGCGCTGGGCCTGCCCCTGGCCGAGATCATCGGCCAGGCCGTGCCACTGGCCGATCTGAAGGGCGCGTGGGCGAGCAAGGCGGCGGCCTCCATTGGTGACACCGCGCCTGCACAGCGCCTGCAGCGGATGGCGCACTGCCTGCAACAGCATATGGGTGCGTCCGCGCTCGATACCCCGGCGCAGCGTGCACATGCCCTGTTCCAGGCGCTCGCCATTGGTGACGCCACGCTGGATACGCTGGCGGCACGCCTGAGCCTGAGTCCGCGCAGCCTGCGGCGCTTCAGCCAGTCGCAGTTCGGCTACGGCACCAAGACGCTGGAGCGGATCCTGCGCCTGCAACGTTTTCTTCGCCGCAGCCGCGCGCTGCCGCAGCACTCGCTGGCGATGCTGGCCGCCGAGGCCGGCTATGCCGACCAGGCCCATCTCAGTCGCGAGGCGCGTGAGCTGGGTGGCATGACCGCACGCGAACTGCGTCTGGAGTGGGGCCAATGATGGCCGTTTCGTTCAAGACCTCGATACCGCGCTGATTGAAGCTGGGGCTCCCACCACGGAGCCACGCCATGAGCCACGTCGCACCCCACGATGCCGAATGCCGCATCGACAACATCGAATTCAACGTCGCCGACATTGCTCGCAGCAAACGCTTCTACGGCGAGGTGTTCGGTTGGCACTTCACCGACTACGGGCCGGCCTACACCGAGTTCGACGATGGCCGCCTGAAAGGCGGCTTCGTGGCCGACGCGCCGGTGCGTGCCCACGGCGGGCCGCTGGTGATCCTCTACTGCGCGGACCTGGCCGATGCACAGCAGCGTGTGAATGCCGCTGGGGGCGAGGTGGTGCAGGCGGTGTTCGCGTTCCCTGGTGGCCGCCGCTTCCAGTTCCGCGATCTGGATGGCTACGAGTTGGCGGTCTGGAGTGATGTGGATTGAGGTCTTCGTACCTTCGCTGGTGGACGGAACGAGAACCGCTCCGTCCCCGGCCAGGTGGTTCCGCTATGATCGCCCGCACATCGCCACGCGATGCGCCCGCCTCAAGCCAGCAGGAACCGCCGTGAACTCCCAGCCCGCACCGATCACCGCCCTCAACCACACGCTCGACAACGAGCCGCAGCAGATCACTGCGCCACTGACCCATTCGGCGGCGTTCCTGGTGCTGAAGGTGAAGGACGACGAGGCGTCGATCGCCAAGGCACGCGAGGTCCTGGCCAGCACCGATGACCTGATCAAGAACACCGCCATCCGCGAGATCGAGCGCACCTTCACCTGCAACGTGGCCATTGGTCACCGCGTGTGGAAGCCGCTGGTGGGCACCACGCCGCCGCGTGAGCTGCAGCCGTTCCGCGAGATCAAGGGCGCGACCCACACCGCCGTGTCCACGCCGGGTGACCTGCTGTACCACATCCGTGCACGCACCATGGACCTGATCGTGGCGTTCGAGCGCAACCTGCTGATGGCCTTCGGCGATGCGGTGGAAGCGGTCGATGACGTAGCCGGTTTCCGCTATTTCGATGGCCGCGACCTGCTCGATTTCGTCGATGGCACCGCCAATCCGGAAGGGCTGTCGCTGCCGGAAGCCACCATCGTGGGCGAGGAAGATCCCGAACATGCCGGTGGCAGCTATGTGGTGGTGCAGAAGTACCTGCACAACCTTGATGCCTGGCGCGCACAGAAGACCGAAGCGCAGGAAGCCATCATCGGCCGCACCAAGCACGACAACATCGAGTTGGATGACGCACCGGCGGATGCGCAGAAGTCGCACAAGACCCTGTGCACCATTGAAGACGCCGACGGCGAGCACGAGATCCTGCGCGACAACATGCCGTTCGCCAACCCGGGCCGTGGTGAGTACGGCACCTACTTCATCGGCTACACCCGCCGCCTGTGGGTGATCGAGAAGATGCTCGAGCGCATGTTCATCGGCAATCCCGCGCCGCTGCACGACCGCATCCTCGATTTCTCCACCGCCACCACCGGCGTGACCTTCTTCGCGCCCTCGCGCAAAGTGCTGGCCGATCTGGGCGATTGATCGCGCCGGGCAGCGGCGACCGCCATCTGCCTGTCATCTACCGCCCCGACCATCTGCTGTTGGATGCGAGTGCAGGAGGCAGGCGATGGCGATGGCAAGGAACACAACCGGCGCACGCCGCTGGTGGCGGCCGCTGGCCGCGTTGTTCGGTGCGCTGGCACTGGGGAGCGCCGCGGTGTCCGCGCAGGAAGCTCCTGCACACTGGATGGCCTATGCCGCCGCCGTGGGGGGCCAACTGCAGCAGCGCCTGCAGCAGGAGCAGGACCCGCAGGCGCAGCGCGTGCTGGAATGGCTGCAGGCACATCCGGACGCACCGACGCCGCTGCCGGTGAGCGTGTGGATCGCGGCGGATGGCCGCATCTCGAAGCTGGAATTCGACAGCCTGGGCGATGCCCAGGTTGATGCAGACCTGCGCGCGACCCTGCAGGCAGCGCCGTTGCAGGCGGCGCCACCGGCCGACATGCGCCAGCCGCTGCGGCTGGGCCTGGTGCTTACCCAGTAGATCCACACCATGCGTGGATATGCCTGGTAGATGCCGACCTTGGTCGGCAGGCACGCCAACCAAGGTTGGCGACTACCGGTGGCCCCCAGCCACGCATGGCGTGGCTCTACTGCGTTGCCACCTGCGGTTCACGCGCGGCCGCGCTCCATGCGCGCAGGCCGAACACGGCCAGGCCGAGGAAGAACACGTACAGCGCGGCGGTCACGTGCAGCGACTTGAACAGGTACGCACCCACGTAGACCACGTCCACCGCAATCCACACCCACCAGCACGCCACATGCCGCCGTGCCTGCCACCACTGGCCGACCAGGCTCAGCGCGGTCAGCATCGCGTCCAGCCAGGGCAGTGCGGCATCGGTGAAGGTATGCATGGCCGCACCCAGCGCCACGCCACCACACAGGCCGATGGCCAGGTCGCGCAGCAGCTTGCCGCGCGCCAGCGGCACGATGCGGATGCTGCCCTCATCGGCGGCATGCTGCCGCCAGTTGAGCCAGCCGTAGACCAGGAAGCCACCGAAGGCGACCTGCAGCAGGGTGTCCGAGTACAGCTTGGCCTCGGCGAATACCAGCCCGTACAGCGTCACCGACAGCAGGCCCACCGGCCACGCCACCAGCCGGCGCCGGGCCATCAGCCAGACGCCAAGGATGCTGCACAGTGCGGCGGTCCACTCGAGCATCACGCCGCTCACAGCGCGAACGTCACCGACAGGCGGGCCTGTCGCGGTGCGCCGGGGAACAGGTAGTAGTCACCGCCGCTGCTGCCGGTATCGCGCCAGTAGAAGCGGTTGAACACGTTGTCCACCGACAGGTTCCAGGTCACCGCACGCTCGTGCAGGCGATGCTGGAAGCGCAGACCAGCGTCGAACACCGAGTAGTCCGGTGCGCGCACGCCGCCGTCGCCACGTGCGACGTTGGCACCGGCATAACGCCAGCCGCCAGTGACATCCAGGCCCTGCACGAACGGCAGCGCATAGGCCACATGCACGCTGGCCCGCACCTTCGGCACATTCACCAGCTGATGGCCTTCATAAGCCGGCGTGCCTGTGTCGCGCGCACGCGCCTGCAGCACGCTGGCACTGGCCACGATCTGCAATGCGTCGGTCAGCTGGCCGTTGGCGGTCAGCTCCAGGCCGGTGTGGGCCTGGGTGCCTTCCTCGACGAAGGTGTAGCCCACGTCGCTGTTGTCCGGCCTGGCGTACTGGTACGGCTGCGAAATGCGGAACACGGCCGCACCCAGGGTCAACGCCTCGACCGGTACGTACTTCACGCCCACTTCCAGCTGGCGCGACTGCACCGACGGCAGGAAGGTATCGGCATTGCTGGTCCAGAACGGCGCTTCCTGGCCCAGCGAAATGCCACGCACGTAGCTGGCATAGGCGTTGAGCTGGTCGGTGGCCTTCCATACCAGCGCGGTCTGCGGCAGGAAGCGCGACAGGCGGCTGTGGCGCTGCGGGGTGCCGCGCTTGTCGTAGGCCCGCTCGTCCAGGCGCACGAAGCGGCCACCGGCCAGCCACTGCCAGTCGTCACCGAGGCTCATCCGGTCCAGCGCGAAGAACGAGGTCTGGCGGCTGTCCAGGCGACGTGCGGACGGGCCGGGCATCTTCGGCGACGGCTCGAACACCGGCACCGGTGCCTCGTGGATGTTGGTGGTGCCGACGTACTCGTTGACGCTGGGGCGCTTGTCCACGGTGCGGCGGAAGTAGTCGGCACCGAGGGTCAGCTCATGGCCGACGCTGCCGGTCTCGAAACGGCCGCGCAGCTCGGCACGGGCCTGCTGGTTGCGGCGGGTGTCGTCCGGGCTGCGGTAGTCGTAGACGTCGTAGTCGCCATTGGGTGCGAAGTAGTTGCCCGGCACGCTGCCGTCGGCGCACTGCGTGGCGTAGTAGCAACCGTAGGCGAAGGCGACGTTGTCATCGATCACCGAGCGGCTGTGGCCGAGCGACACGCGCGACTGCCAGGCGTCATTGAAGTCGTAGGTGTGCAGTGCGGTGATGTTGGTGCTGGCGATATCCACCGGGCGCTGCCACGGCTGGTAGCCGAGCAGGTGCTCGCGGTCGACGCCGCGCGGCAGGTCACGCGCGCCCAGCAGCTGGTAGCCGGACACCGAACGCTGCGAGCTGGTCTGGTAGTTGGCATCCACTTCCAGCTTGCCGCGTTCGCCGATCAGCCAGTCGGCCGCGAGCGAGTAGAAATTGCGGCGGCCATCGGCGTGCTCGACATAGGAATTGCTGGAATCCCACGCGGCATTCAGGCGCAGGCCGAAGCGCGGGGTGATCCAGTGGCCGACATCGACGGCGACGTAGCGCGAGCCTTCCGAATCGGTACCGAGCGTGGCGGTGCGCACTTCGGCCGGGCGCTTGCCGATGTAGTTGATGATGCCGCCGGGCGCCATCACGCCTGCGGCCAGGCCGGCTTCACCCTTGAGGATCTCCACCGACTGCACGTTCTCCAGCGCCAGGCGCTGTTCGCCGGCGATGGACAGGCCGTTGAAGCGGTAGCCGGTGGCGGCGTCCAGCGCGAAGCCACGGATGGCGATGTTCTGGTAGTAGCCCACCGGCGCATACGCATCACCCAGCGAGGCATCGTTGCTGGCCAGCTCGGACAGCGAACGCACCTGGCGGCGATCGAGGTAGTCGCGCTCGAGCACGTTCACCGAGGCCGGCGTGTCCTTCCAGCTGCCGCCACCGAAGGCGTTCACGCGTGAGGTATCGGCCTTCGGTTTGCCGGCCTGCACGCGCACCGCTGCCAATTCGGTCGGCGAGCGTTCGGCGCCATTGGCAGCCGCATCAGGGGACGCCTCGGCCTCGCTGGCGTGCAGCGGCAGCGCGGCGCAGAGGGCGAGGGAGAGCAGGGTGGGGCGAAGGCAGCGGTTCATTCGATTCGTCTTCGGACAACAAGGGAGACGAAGCGACGGCGCGCAGGTGCACCGGCCCATGACGGGGGTGTGGCTGCGGCTCAAAGCTCCCTACGCCGGTGCAAACCGGATCAGGTTCCAAGGGACTCTCTCAGCCTGGCAGATCCAGGCACCCCCGCTTCAGGTGACCATTTCACTACAAATGGTACGGATTTGCGAGCCGGCGCCCTTCAGGCTGCCGCGTGCAGGGCCTGCAGCAGTGCCTGTCCCGGCGCGCTGTGGAACCACGCCGGGTGCCCCAGCATGAAGGGCTGCCACGCCACGTCGGCATTCGCGGTCGAGCCGGTGACACCTTCGAAGTACTCCACTTCGGACAGTGCGAAGTCGAAATGGACCATCGGCAGCAGGTCGGCCAGCAGGTGCACGCGTGCCGCCGACAGCGGCAGCACCTGGCGGTAGCCGTCGAGCAGGGCCAGCGCGATATCGATGCGCACCGCCTCCATGCCGCGCTCCAGCTCCAGCCACGCCACCGCGTTGCGCTCGATCGCGGTGGCGAGGTCGAACAGTGCGCTGGTGGGCGAGGCCAGGCCGAAATCCAGCACGGTGCTGATCTGCCCATCGCGCCACAGCAGGTTGGAAACATGCCAGTCGTTGTGGGCCCACAGCCGCGGCTCGTCGCGCAGGCGCCTGGCCAGGCCGGCATGCCACGGCAACACGTCACGCTGCAGCTGCGCTTCCCACGGAATGCGCGCGAGATAGCGGGCCAGCCCGGGGCGCTCGTGCAGTCCTGCCTTGATGGCCGCGACCGGATCGTCGGCGCGGATCAGATCGTCGCGCGCGACCAGCACATGGGTGCTGCGCTGGGGCGCGTGGTAGCTGACTGCGGCACGGTGCAGCTGTGCGAGTGCGCGTCCGGCTTCACGGGCCTGCGCGATATCGGTCAGCAGCGACCACGACACCGCGTCGCGATACAGGTCCTCACCGACGCCAACCGCATGCAGCTCGAAGGTCCATTCGCCATGCTCGACGGCAGTGTGGCCATCGGTGGCCGGCAGCACCTGTACTACCGGCACGCCGGCGGCGGCGAGATGGGCGATGAAGTGGTGTTCTTCTTCCAGGCAGGCCGCACTGCGCACGCTGTGGTGGTGGCGCTTGATGAACAGCGCGCCGTCCACGCCGTCGACGATGGCGGCGGCCGACAGCGGTCGGGGGCTGTGCCAGCGCGGTTGGCTGTGCTCGCCCAGCTGCGGGTAACGCTGGCGCAGCCACGCGATGTCCGCCGCGCTGATCGGTGGCCAGTCGGCAGCGACCTCGTCGTTGTTGAGGCCCTGCACGCGGTGGGAAGAAGAATTCATGCCGCAGCCCCGGTGGGGAAAGTCACATCCAAGGCTGCGCATTCAACGCCATGCACGCGGCCAACGCAAACGGGCGGGTCATCGACCCGCCCGTCCGTGCATCAGCTGCGGTGATGCCGCCGCGCGGCCTACCAGCCGCGATGGCGGCCGCGGTCGTGGTAGTAGCGGTTGTCGTAGTAGCGCTCGCGCTGCCAGCGACGGTCGTCACCGCGGTCGTAGTAGCCGCTGCGGTAGTAGCCACGGTCGTAACGGCGATCGTAGCGGTCGTCGTAACGGCGATTGTCGTAGTAACGACGGTCGCGGCGGTCGGAGGTCGTCAGGTTGCCGATCGCCCCGCCGGCCACGGCGCCGCCCACGGTGGCGGCAGGATCACCGTTGGAGAGCAGGTTGCCGGCCACGCCACCGACCACGGCGCCGACCAGGGTGCGCTTGTCCTTCCTCGACATCGCGCTGGCATCGCTGACCACGGCAACACCGGCCACCAGTGCCAGAGCCATCGCCAGACCACGGAAGCTGAGTGCGGAAGTACTGAGCATGTAAGTTCTCCTGTGAGGTGCATGCCACGCTGGGCAGGGAGGGCGCGGGGCGCCCCGGCTGCCGTGGTGTCCACGCTGGCGTTCCAACGTTGCCGGAACATTGCCTGGTCCACCGTGCGGCTTGCGCATTCATCTAGCGGCAGGTGGCATGAAGCGAGGCTGAAAGCGGCCTCGGCCGCTCAGCTGGCAGAAAGGGAAAAGGCCACGCGGACGTGGCCCTCCCTTCTCTCCCAAGGCGCTGCGGGCTTAGATGCCCATCGCCTTCTGTGCCTGCCGGGCCTGCTCCTGCTGGGCATCCTGCTGCTGGTGCAGCACGTTGGGCGCACCCTGCACGGCACCACTGCTGAGCGCCAGGCTCTGCTCGCTGGCGGCACGGGTATCCACCGCCACGCGGCTGGCGGCGGGGTCACCGATCGTGCCCTGCACGGCAAACAGGCGCTCACCGTTCGGGCTCGGCACCACCGTGTCGATGCGCTGCAGGCCGGCGGCATGCGCCTCCTTGGTCAGGGCCGCAGCGGCGCTTTCCAGCGCGTGGCGATCCTTGAAGGTGCCTGCCGGCATCAGTTCCAGACCCTTGCTGGCCTGGATGAACAATGGATTGCGCGGGTGCCGCTCGTCGTTCAGCAATGGCCGTTCGCGGGCGTCCTTGATCGCCTCCAGGGTCTTCGCCCCGACAATGCCGTCGGCCACCAGGCCGTTGTCCTTCTGCAGCTGGCGCACCGCCGCGTCGGTGTTGCGGCCGAAGCGGCCATCCTCGACCAGCGGCTTGCCGTCGGCACCGACGTAGCCGAGGTGGCCCAGCTGCTCCTGCACCCTGCGCACGCCCTCGCTGTGCGCACCCTGCTTGTACAGTTCGGCGTGCGGGGTGGCAGCGGCCTTGTGCTCGGCCGCAGGCTTGCCCTGTGTCTGCTCGTGCGACTGGGTGCGGTTTTCCAGCAGGTCGCGCGCCTTGGACAGCGGATCGGAGGCGTACAGCTTCCAGTTCGGGTGCTCCTTCACCTGCTTGAGGTAGTCCTCGACCGGCATGGTGTGCACGCCCTTGCTGCCGGTGGACTGGCTGATCAGCAGCTTGTCGGTGTTGGGGTCGCGCACCACCATCACGATGTGGTCGATGCCGTTCCAGTGCTCATGGCGGGTCCTGGCCGTATCCAGGCCGATGATCATGCCTTCCTTCAGCGCATCGGGCTTCAGGATCGCGTCGCGGTCCAGCAGCACGCCGGACTGGTCAAACGCCTTGCGCACGATGCCACCGGAACCCAGGTTGCCCAGGTCGATGCGGTCAGCCTTGCTGAACACCGCATGCCCGGCCTTCTGGTTGATCTCGTCCATGGTCCGGTTCTGCAGCGTGCCGACCCAACCGGAACAGTCGATGTAACCCTGCTCCACGTTCTTGCCGGTCTTGCCCGGCACGTACAGCGCGTGACCCGGGATGTTGATGGCGTACTTGACGTGGTCGTACTTCACGCCGGCCTCGTAGGCGGCCTGCAGTTCGATGCCCGGCTTCGGCGCGGCAGCGGCTGTTGCGGTTGCCGCCAACGTGGCAGCACCGGCCGCTACGGCTGCGCTGACCTGTGCGGGCGCTGCCGCGGTCTGGCCCTGGCCCTGCGCCACCGCCTGCGGTTCGATGTTCTTTTCCGGAATGCTGATCGCTGCGTACTTGTGGATGTAGTAGCTGGAGAACGTCCGCGCCAGGTCGCCATCGTTCATGCCGCGCATCTCGGCCAGGGTGTGGCCGGTCAGCGCCTTCGCGTCGGAACCGATCTGGTTCAGCACGTTGCGGCGCATGTTGATCTCTTCGCCGTGGCTGTTGCGCACCACGCCGAAGGTGCCGGTGGCAATGGCGGTCTGCACCGAGCCATAGCCGGCGCTGCCCTGCTGGTGGGCCAGGTACAGGTCCAGGCCGGTGGGCGTGTTGCCCCCGGACAGGTACGGGTTGCCGGTGCGCTCGTTGCGGCGCGCCATCGAGTCCAGGTTGTCCTGGTACATCTGCGCGGCCGCCTCGGTGTTGCGGGTAGGGTCGAACTCGTGGCCGGTCAGGTGGTACTGGCGCGCGGAGCCGGGCACGAACTGGAACAGGCCCTTGGCGCCGGACGAGGTGTTGTGGGCGCGCTCGTTGAAGGTGCCGCCCGTCTCGATGTGCGCGAAGCGCATGAAGTCATCGACCGGAATGCCTTTCTGCCGGGCGACCTGCTCGACGATGTCCAGGACTTCCTTTCTGCTGTAGTCATGCTGTGCCATGACGTTTTCCTCGGGGTTGATGGAGCGGCGCATGCCGCGAATCGCCAACCGGACTCATCCGTGAGTCAAGAACATGTCGGTCAACAGGGAACCCGCGCGTGGCGGGTGCTATCAGGGCGCGACGTACTGCTGGGTCGCGCTGTCGAAGGTGTAGTGCACGGCGTCGCTGGCACCTAGGGCGCGGGTCTTGCCGGGGCCTTCGATGGTGGTGCCCTTGAAGGTCACGGTCAGGCGCGGCAGGCCGTTGCCCTCGGCAGCGAAGGCCAGTTCGCCGTCGCTGCCGGTGCAGGGCATCACGTTGCCTTCGTCGCAGGCCGCGCTGTTGTCCTCACCGGTGCGCACCGAGCCGACATAGCGCCAGACCTTGCTGTCCACGTCGTCTTCGCTGCGCTTGGGGTTGAACAGCAGCAGCGCATAGCCGGTGCTGCTGATGCCGCGGTCGAAGCTGCGGGTCGGCACCGCCAGCAGCAGGCGGCCGTCGGCGGTGCGATGTTCAAGTGGCTTGCGCCGGGTATCGACATCGTCGGCCTTGTCGTACGCGCCCAGTGCGCCGATGGTCCATTCCTGGCCACGGAACTTCCATGGCTTCCTGGCGTCGGTGCCGGCCAGCACGAAGGTGGCCTCGGCGAGGTTGGCGCGGTCATCCGGACCGGCCGGCGTCTGCTCGCCCGGCTTGCCGTAGTGCTCGCGGGTATCCCAGGAGAAACCCGTGTAGTACGTGGTGCCACCGAGGGTGAAGGTGTGGCCGAACCAGAAGGTCGCCACGCTGCCGTTCTGGACCTCATAGGAGGTCGCGCCATCGCCGTCCACCTGGTAGGTGAAATACATGACGGTCGGCGCGTCGGGCGGGGTGACGGCGGCATCGGGGGTGGGGGTCTGCATCGGGGCAACATCCTGTCGGGGCGCATTGGCAGCCTGCGCAGGAGCGCCGGGCTGGGAGGACGAGGGGGCCGGATCGGCGGCGCTGCAGGCGGCAGCGGAAAGAGAGACGAGCAGGCACGCCGCGAATGCGCGCAGGGGTCGCACCGGCAGGGTCCAACGTAGCTTGGGGGAATGATGCATGCGCCTCTCCATGGTCAGCGTTGCCGGGCCAGACGGCCGGCAGGAAACCGCACCCCATCCACCAGGGACGGGAGCGAGGACATGAGCCGGTCGATTCCTTCGACCTCGCATTGAGAACTCATGCCGGTCCATCTTGGCACAGATCGGCGGCGGGTCAAAGAGGGCGGCGGCAGATGCCCTTCTTGTGTGATCTGGCTCTCAGATATTGCCGTCGCGCAGGTAATCGAACAGCTCGGCGTCGCCCTTCAGGCCCAGTTTGAGCATGGCGTCACCCTTCTGCCGGCTGATGGTGCTGACGCTCTTGTGCAGCTGCAGCGAGATTTCCTTCACGGTCATGCCGGTGCCCAGCAGCCGCAGCACCTCCACTTCGCGTGGCGACAGCGGCTTGCCGTCGCCCTCGCGCATGCGCCAGCTGCCGGCGGCCTCGACCCGCTCGCGCAGGCTTCGGCTGATGTAGGGCTGGCCCCGGTAGACCGACTGGATGGCCTGCGGCAGTTCGTCCATCGACGAACTCTTGTCGACCAGGCCGAGCACGCCGCTGTCGAGCACCATGCGCAGGATCGCCAGATTGTTGGAGACACTGAGCATCAGTACAGGCAGGTCGGGATGGCGCCGGCGGATCATGCCGATCATGGCGAAGCCGTCGGCCTGTGGGCTGCCGGGCATGGAGTAGTCGGTCACCAGCAGGTCGCAGGGCTGGCTGCCAAGCAGAGCCATCAGCGCCTGTGCACTGTCGGCTTCGCCGACCACGCGGCCAACCCCGCTCGATTCGATGACGGCGCGGGTACCGATACGGACCACCGGGTGGTCGTCTGCGATGATGATGCGCAAGCTCATGCTCTAGTATGACCACCGGGCAGGCCGGGCCGCGACCATCGCGGCTCCTGGCAGATTCTAGGAGATCGACGCCGATGCGTAGCTGGGCTGTTCGCGGGCTGGTCCTGCTGCTGGCCGTGCTGGCGTTGCCTGCGGCGCTGGCACAGGCGGTGCCTGGACCGTTGCCGCTCACCCCGCTGCAGCGCGAGTACGTTGCCGCGCATCCGAGCATCGTCGTGGGCCAGTATGACAGTGGCTGGCCGCCGTTCGAGTCCCTCCGTGATGGCCAGCAGGTCGGCCTCGGACCCGATTATCTGTCGCTTCTCGCCCGTCAGCTAGGCATGAAGGTCGAGGCGAGGCGCTATTCCGACTGGACATCCGTGCTGGACGCGGCATGTCGTGGTGAGATCGACGTGGTGATGAATGTCGGTCTCAGTGCCGACCTCACCCGCTGCATGGTCTATACCGCCGCCTATGGCGAGGCGCCGCTGGCCCTGGTGGGACGCCCGGATGACCTGCGTGCCTCCGACATCCCCGACCTGGATGGACTGCGGGTGGTGATCGAGCAGGACTTCCTGACCGGCCCGCAGGTGCGGGCGCGCTTCCCCCGGGCACGACAGCTTGTCGCAAACAGCTCGCTGGCGGCGCTGGAGATGGTCAGAGACGACAAGGCTGACGTTTACATCGGCAATGCGTACGTAGCCACCGAACTGATCGCCCGCGAGGACCTGCAGGGGGTCGTGCTGCTGCGCCCCAGCGATCTGCCGCCCGAACGGCTGCACTTCGGCATTCCCAACAGCAAGCAGCCGCTGGCCGAAGCGTTGGACCTGGCGCTGGCCGCGACCAGCCAGGCCCAGCGCGATGCGCTGGTGCAGCGCTGGCTGCCACCTCCGCGGTGGTCGGCATCGGCACAGCTGGCGCTGAGCCAGGCCGAGAAGCGGGTACTGGAGCAGCCGTTGAAGATCGGCTTCGCGCCGAACGCGGCGCCGCTGTCGTTCGCGGACCAGGATGGCAGACCCAGCGGCCTGGCCAGCGAATACCTGCGGCGTTTGCTGCAGGCCGGCGCCAACCTGCAGGTGGAAAACAGCCATGACTGGTACGAGGTGCGCGAGAAGGCACGCCGCGGCGAGCTGCAGGCGGTAATGGGCATTCCTGCCGATTCGCGCTACCTGGGCCCGGACTGGGTGTTCAGCCAGCCCTTCATCAGCGTGCCGAACGTGATCGTCAGCCAGCGTGACAGCCCGGCGCTGCTGGGCCTGTCCGACCTGCAGGGCAGGCGGGTGCTGCTGTCCGATCCGGAGCGTGTGCGTGGCTATGTGCTGCAGCAGGCACCGCAGGCCCGGATCATCGCGGCGCGCAGCGCGGAACAGGCCCTGCAGCGCCTGATCAATGGCGACGCCGATGCCTATGTAGGCAATCTGGCCGTGGTTGACCATCTGCTGCGCAGCCGCTTCCCGGGGCGCCTGCAGGTGGCCGCACCGGCTGGCTTCAACGATCAGCTGGTGCTGGCTGTCGAGCGCCGCCATGCCGCCCTGGCCACTACTTTCGACCGCCTGCTGCTGCAGATGACCCCACGCCAGCGCGAGGCCCTGCGCGGCGACTGGCTGGCCGTCGAATATCGCAACGGGCTCGACTGGACCCGCGTGGCGCGCTGGGGCGTGCCGCTGCTGCTGGTGCTGCTCACCGCGCTGCTGGTGCACGCCATCGGGCATTGGCGGCTGCGCCGCGAGGTGGCCGGGCGACGTCATCTGGAACAGCGCCTGGCCGAAGTCACCGACAACCTGCCCGCCGTGGTCTATCAGGCGCGCCGTGCGGCAGACGGAACCCTCAGCTTCCCGTTCATTGCCGGTGACCTGCAGGCGTTGTTCGGAATCAGCCGGCAGCAGGCCGAACAGGATGCAACGTGCCTGCTGGAGCGCATCGAGGAAGACGACCGCGAGCACATCCTGCATGCGGTCGAACAGGCGGCGCGCCAGTTCGCACCGCTCATTCTGGAATTCCGGCTGCGACCTGAAGGTGCCGGCGCGCGCTGGGTGCGCAGCCAGGCCCATCCCTATGCGGCCGAAGCAGGTGCGGTGACCTGGAGTGGTTACTGGGTGGATGTCAGCGAGGCGCGTGCGCAGGCCGAGGCCCTGACTGCGGCCAAGGCCGACGCTGAACAGGCCGCGGAAGCGAAGTCGCGTTTCCTGGCAACCATGAGCCATGAGATCCGCACACCGATGAGTGGCGTGCTGGGCATGCTGGAGGTGCTGGCGCATTCGCCGCTGGATGCCGAGCAGCAGCGCATCCTGGGGGTGATCGAGGATTCGGCGCAGATGCTGCGGCAAATCCTCGACGATATCCTCGATTACTCGCGGCTGGAGGCCGGCGCGCTGCGCCTGGAACCGGTGCCGCAGCCGCTGCGGCCATTGCTGGAAAGCGTGTGCCGGTTGTTGTCGGCGCAGGCCAGTGCGCGTGAGCTGGACCTGCACGTGCAGATCGACCCGCAGCTGGCGGCCGCGCACGAAGTGGATGGTGTGCGCCTGCGTCAGATCGTGTTCAACCTGCTCAGCAACGCCATCAAGTTCACCGTGCGCGGCGAAGTGCGGCTGCAGCTGGAAGTGCTGGGGCCGACCGCCGAGGACGGCAGCCAGCCGCTGTGCCTGAGCGTCACCGACACCGGCATCGGCATCGCACCGGAAAAGCTGCAGCACCTGTTTGCGCCGTTCACCCAGGCCGGTGCGTACATCCAGCGCGACCATGGTGGTACCGGCCTGGGCCTGAGCATCTGCCAGCGCCTGGTGCAGATGATGGATGGCGAGCTGGAGCTGCACAGCACGCTGGGTGAGGGCACCCGCGCCGAGGTGCGGCTGTCGCTGGTGGAAGCCAGCAGTGGTGATGTTGAAGCGTTGGTCGCTGAGCAGGAACAAGCGGCGCTGCTGCCGTCGGCGCTGCGCGAGGCACGCGTGCTGGTGATCGAAGATCATCCGACCAACCAGGCGATGATGGCCTGGCGCCTGCAGCAACTGGGCGTGCCGCATGTGCTGGTCGGCGATGGCCAGCAGGGGCTGGATCGGTTGGCGTCGGAGTCGTTCGATCTGGTCATCACCGATTGCCGGATGCCGGTGCTGGATGGCTTCGCATTCACCCGCCTGCTGCGCGAACGCGAGGGCCGCAACGGCCAGCCGCGGCTGACCGTATTGGCGCTGACCGCCAGTGTGCTGGACGACGATGCGCGTCGTTGCCGTGAGGCCGGCATGGACGAAGTGCTGGCCAAGCCGTTGTCACTGGCCACGCTGCGTACCGCGCTGCTGCGCTGGTTGCCGCAGGCGCAGGGACAGTCGTTTGAGGAGCTGGCCGAGTCCGTTGCCGACGATGGTGGGACGCTGCCCGATCTGGACAGCCTGCAGCGGCGCTTCGGCTCGCGCGCGGTGGCCGAGCAGCTGCGCGACAGCCTGTTGCAGGCCAGCGAAGGTGATCTGGCGGGCGTACGGCGCGCCGTGCAGGCCGGTGACCGCATGTCTGCCGCACTGCACCTGCATCGCCAGGCCGGTGGATTGGGTGCGGTGGGGGCGACGGTGCTGGCCGGGCAGGCCAATGCCCTGGTCGAGCGCCTGCAGGACGCAGCCGAGACCGATCCGGAGCCGTTGTTCGAGGCGGTGGCGGGGTTCGTCGCGCGGCTGCAGCAGCAACTGCAGCGCCTGGCTCACTGAGCCGGCTGCTGCTGCAGGTAGGCGATCACCAGCGCGCGGCGTTCGGCGCTGGGGAAAGCGTTGTACATGCGCGTGCCGGGCACCACGTGGGTGGGCGACTGCAGGAACGCATCCAGGGTCTGCGCGGTCCAGGTGATGTCGGCGCGGCGCATGCCCTCGGAGTAGCCGTAGTCGGGCAGGCTGCCGGCGCGACGACCGATCACCCCGTGCAGGTTCGGCCCGAAGCGGTGGATGCCGCCGGGCTGTACGGTGTGGCAGCCGGCACACAGTTCAAACGCGCGCTGCATGGCCTGCTGGTGCGCCTGTTCCGGCGTGGCCGGAGCCGCAGGCGGGCGCTGGCAGGCCGTGGCCGCCAGGGCCACGACAACGGTGATGGGCAGGCAGAAAGCGCGCATGGGCGGGCAGGATAGCGACGCTGCGGGGCAGGCGGGCTGCGACACGCCGTCGCAGCCCGGAGCACTCACATGCCCGAATAGTTCGGGCCGCCGCCGCCCTGCGGGGTCACCCAGACGATGTTCTGGGTGGGGTCCTTGATGTCGCAGGTCTTGCAGTGCACGCAGTTCTGCGCGTTGATCTGCAGCCGCGCGCTGTCGGCTTCGCCGACGAACTCGTACACGCCGGCCGGGCAGTAGCGCGCTTCCGGACCGGCGTACTCGGCCAGGTTCACCTTCACCGGAATGCTCGGATCCTTCAGCGTCAGGTGGCTGGGCTGGTTCTCGTTGTGGTTGGTGCTGCTCAGGAACACCGAGCTGAGACGATCGAAGGTCAGCACGCCATCGGGCTTGGGGTAGGCGATGCGGGTGTGCTTGGACGCCGGTTCCAGGCAGACATGATCCGGCTGGGTGCGGTGCAGCGTCCACGGCGGATTGCGCACGCCCAGCTTGGGCAGCAGCCACTGCTCCACGCCGGTCATCAGCGTGGCCACGGTCTGGCCCTTCTTGAACCACTGCTTGAAGTTCTTGGCCTGCTGCAGTTCGGTGAACAGCCAGCTGGCTTCGAATGCCTTCGGGTAGGCGCTCAGTTCATCGTGCTGGCGGTCGGCGGCCAGCGCGTCGAACGCGGCGTCGGCGCACAGCATGCCGGTCTTGATCGCCGCGTGGCTGCCCTTGATGCGGCTGGCGTTGAGGTAGCCGGCCTCGCAGCCGACCAGTGCGCCACCCGGGAACACCGTCTTCGGCAGCGACAGCAGGCCACCGGCTGTGATCGCACGCGCGCCGTAACCGATGCGGGTGCCACCCTCCAGGTGCTTGCGGATGGACGGATGTGTCTTGAAGCGCTGGAATTCCTCGAACGGGCTCAGCCACGGATTCTTGTAGTCCAGGCCGACCACGTAGCCGATGGCGACCTTGCCGCCGTCGGCGTGGTACAGGAACGCACCGCCGTAGGTATCGCTGTCCAGCGGCCAGCCGGCGGCATGCACCACCAGGCCCGGCTCATGCTTGGCCGGGTCGATCTGCCACAGCTCCTTGATGCCGATGCCGTAGGCCTGCGGGTCCTTGCCTTCGTCCAGCGTGTAGCGGGCGATCAGCTGGCGGCCGAGGTGGCCGCGCGCGCCTTCGGCGAAGATCGTGTACTTGGCCTGCAGGGCCATGCCGCGCTCGAACGCCGGGCCGATGCTGCCGTCCTTCTCGATGCCCATGTCGCCGGTGGCCACGCCGATCACTTCACCGTTGTCGCCGAACAGCACTTCGGCGGCGGCGAAGCCGGGGAAGATGGCCACTTCCAGCGCCTCGGCCTGCTGTGCCAGCCAACGGGTCACTTCACCCAGGCTGATGATGTAGTTGCCTTCGTTGTGGAAGCACTCCGGCAGCAGCGCGTTGGGCGTGCTGCGTGCGCCGGTTTCGCTGAGGAACAGGAATTCGTCGCGGGTGACCTTCTGCTTCAGCGGTGCGCCGCGCTCGGCCCAGTCCGGGAACAGTTCGGTCAGCGCGCGCGGGTCCATCACCGCACCGGACAGCACGTGGGCGCCTGGTTCGGAGCCCTTTTCCAGCACGCACACCGACAGCTCGCGGCCGGCTTCGATCGCGCGCTGGCGCAGGCGGATCGCGGTGGCCAGGCCGGCGGGGCCGGCGCCGACGATCACCACGTCGAACTCCATTACTTCACGCGGGGGCAGGGCGTTGGCTTCAGCGCTCATCGATTGCATGACTCGTGGGTAGGGCCGGCATCGGGGCCACCGGCGGTGCCTGGGAATCGCGCGTGCGGCCACGGGCGAAACGGTTGTTTGAATGTGTCAGGGTACCGGGACGCGCGTGATCGAGCTAGATAGACGCCGTTCACCGCACGATTGCTGCAGCGCAGCGTAGTGCCTCAGCCCTGGTGGGGGCTAACCCTGGTCGGCACGCGCTGCCCGGATGACCGACAATGGCCGGGTCCTGACTGCGTGTGAGTGCCATGGCTTTGCATCCGTACGATCTGTTCGATGTCCGTTCCCTGCTCAACGAGGAAGAGCGTGCGGTGCAGGAGAGTGTCGCCCGCTTCACCAACGAGCGCGTGCTGCCGATCATCGGCGATGCCTTCGACCAGGCCCGTTTTCCGTCTGAACTGGTGCCGGAGATCGCGTCACTGGGCCTGCTGGGTGCAACGCTGCCGGCCGAGTACGGCGGCGGTGGCCTCGGCGCGGTCAGCTACGGCCTGATCTGCCAGGAGCTGGAGCGCGGCGATTCGGGCCTGCGCAGCTTCGTCTCGGTGCAAAGCTCGCTGTGCATGTACCCGATCTACGCCTATGGCAGCGAGGAACAGCGCCAGCAGTGGCTGCCGGCGATGGCGCGCGGCGAGCTGATCGGCTGCTTCGGCCTGACCGAGGCGCATGGGGGTTCCGACCCGGCCAGCATGAAGACCCGCGCCGTGCGCGACGGCAGTGACTGGCGCATCAGCGGCAGCAAGATGTGGATCACCAGCGGCCCGGTGGCCGATCTGGCCATCGTCTGGGCGCAGACCGAGGACGGTATCCAGGGCTTCGTGCTGGAGAAGGGCATGGCCGGCTTCACCACGCAGGAAATCAAGCACAAGATGAGCCTGCGCGCGTCATTGACCGGCGCGCTGTTCTTCGACGACGTGCGCGTGCCCGACAGCCACCGCCTGCCGAACGTGAAGGGCCTGAAGGGGCCGCTGGGTTGCCTGACCCAGGCCCGCTATGGCATCAGCTGGGGGCCGATCGGTGCGGCGATTGCCTGCCTGGATGAAGCGCTGGGCTATGCCAAGGAGCGTGTGCTGTTTGGTCGTCCGCTGGCGGCCACGCAGAGCGCGCAGATCAAGCTGGCCGAGATGGCCCGCCGCATCACCACCGCGCAGCTGCTGGCCTTGCAGCTGGGCCGCCTGAAGGAAGCCGGCCAGCTGCAGCCACAGCAGGTCAGCCTGGCCAAGTGGAACAACTGCCGCATGGCCATCGATATCGCCCGCGAGTGTCGCGATCTGCTCGGTGGGGCTGGCATCACCACCGAGCATGTGGCGATCCGGCACGCGCTGAACCTCGAATCGGTGATCACCTATGAAGGCACCGAGACCGTGCACCAGCTGGTGATCGGCCGCGAGCTGACCGGCATCAACGCGTTCTGAGTGCACCGGTAGTGCCGGCCGCTGGCCGGCGTTGCCAGGTAGGGTGCACGCGCCCCGGGCAACGCAAGGGCGCCCACTCCTGATTGATCCAGGCGGAAGGCATCCACGCATGGCGTGGATCTACCGCGCGGCTGTTGGGTCCGCCTTGAAGCGAGCCGAGCACCGCACCGGCTCGCGGGCGGCGGCGCGTTTCTTTGGTTACTTTCTTTGCGCGAGCAAAGAAAGTGACACACGCAAATTACGCGCCGCCGGCAAACCCGTGCTGCCGCCACGCTTCGTACATCACCACGGCAACGGTGTTGGAAAGATTGAGGCTGCGGTTGTCCGGCCGCATCGGCAGGCGCAGGCGGCGGCCATCGGGCAGGGCGTCGAGCACGTCCTGCGGCAGGCCGCGGCTTTCGGGGCCGAACAGGAATGCATCACCGTCTTCAAAGGCCACGCTGTCATAGCGGACGCTGGCACGCGTACTCAGGGCGAACAACCGTTTCGGTGCGATCCGCGCCAGCGCGGTATCCAGGTCGGGGTGCACCTGCAGGCGTGAATACTCGTGGTAGTCCAGCCCGGCGCGCTTGAGCTGCTTGTCTTCCAGTGCGAAGCCGAGCGGCTCGACCAGGTGCAGCTGCGCGCCGGTGTTGGCACAGAGCCGGATCACATTGCCCGTGTTGGGCGGGATTTCCGGTTGGAACAGGATCACGTGGAACTGGGGCGCGGCATTCATCGGCGCAGTGTACCTGCGACGGCCGCCGCCTTTACGGCGCACGCCCTGCGCGGGGCAGGGCGGCACCGCTTACGGGCGCAGCAGGACCTGGGCGGTTTCGGTGGCCAGGGCCTGCAGGTCGGCAGCGCTCGGACGCACCTGCAGGGCCGGCAGGTTGACGATCACCTGGTTGGCGACGCTGGTGGCGGCGGCGGCCAGGGTGGCGGCGTAGCGCTGGGCTTCCAGTTCGGCGGCCAGGGCGACGCGCTGTTCCAGGCTCGGGCGCACTTCCACCGAGGCCAGGGTGGTGATCGGCATCGCGGCAGCAACCGGGGCAGCAACGTAGCCGCTGCGCTCGGCCAGCTGGTCGGCGCTCGGGCGCACTTCCACGGTGGCCAGGGTCGGAATGCCGCTGGCCTGTTCCCAGGCCTGCTGGGCCAGCTGGTCGGCGGCCGGGCGGACCTGCACGGTGGACAGGGTCTTGATGGATTCGGAGGCCTGCACCGACGAAACAACCGCGGTGCCGGCGATCAGGGCGATGGCGATGGCAATGGTCTTGGCGTTCATGACGGGGCCTGTTTAGTGTTGGTGATCAGTGGTGTGGTAGTAAGGTAGTACACCGATTCTGGGCTTGCAAGGAAAATTTTCGGTTTCCTGCATATGTTCAGTCTTCAGTCAGCTTTCGTCTGAAGCCCTTCCTGGCGCAGGAACTACCAAGCAATCCCCGTGCCAACTTTTAGTTGTTGATTTACAAGGGTTTTTGAATCCATGGAAAGTGTCCGGTGGGCGGACACCTGTCCATTCGATGGGCCGCGGACACTGTCCGGACGGGATCTGCCGGCGCATGTGACGTGTCAGAACGGGCGAAGCAGCGCCCGGATGGCGAACCGGGGCAAACACCCCCAGTGACTGGCGACCGATTCCTGCCATTGCGTGCGCACGCTAGGATCGGGGTTCACCTATGTGACCAAGGATCCGGATATGTCTCTCGCCCTTCGCCCGCGCGCTGCACTGCTGGCCGTCGCCCTCAGCACCGCCCTGGGCACGCTTGTGCCTTCCCATGCGCTGGCGGCCAAGCCGGCCGCACCGGCGAAGGTCGATATCCCGTATGAGCAGTTCACCCTGCCCAACGGCCTGCGCGTGATCGTGCATACCGATCGCAAGGCGCCGATCGTCGCGGTCAATGTCTGGTACCACGTGGGCAGCAAGGACGAACCGGCCGGCCGCACCGGCTTCGCGCACCTGTTTGAACACCTGATGTTCCAGGGCAGCGAAAACCACGACGGCGAATTCTTCGAACCGTTCAAGCAGGTCGGTGCCACCAACCAGAACGGCACCACCAATACCGACCGCACCAACTACTTCGAGAACGTGCCCACCACCGCGCTGGACATGGCGCTGTGGATGGAATCGGACCGCATGGGCCATCTGGTCGGTGCGATCGACCAGGCGGCGCTGGACGAGCAGCGTGGCGTGGTGCAGAACGAGAAGCGCCAGGGCGAGAACCAGCCCTACGGCCAGGCCTGGGACCAGCTCAACAAGGCGCTGTACCCGGTTGGCCACCCGTACCACCACGGCGTGATCGGTTCGATGAACGATCTGAACGCGGCGTCGCTGGATGACGTGAAGACCTGGTTCCGCACCTGGTACGGCCCGAACAACGCGGTGCTGGTGCTGGCCGGCGACATCGACCTGGCCACCGCCAAGGAAAAGGTCGGCAAGTACTTCGGCGCCATCCCGGCCGGCCCGACCATGGCGCAGCCGGCAGTGAACGTGGCCAAGCGCAGCGCCGACACGCGCGAGACGATGACGGACAAGGTGCCGCAGGCGCGCATCTACCGCGCCTGGAACGTGCCGCAGGTCGGCACCACCGAGGTCGATCAGCTGCAACTGTTCGCGCAGGTCCTGGGCGGTGCCAAGTCCTCGCGCCTGAGCCAGCGCCTGCAGCACCAGGACAAGCTGGTGGACAGCATCGCGTCGGGCCTGTCGACGTCGCAGCTGGGTTCGAACTTCGTGATCATGGCGACGGTCAAGCAGGGCCAGGACCCGGCCAAGGTCGAGAAGATCATCGACGAGGAACTGGACCGCCTGATCAAGCAGGGCCCGACCGCGGCCGAGCTGGAGCGCGCCAAGACCAGTGCCCGCGCCGGTTTCATCCGCGGCATCGAGCGCATTGGTGGCTTCGGCGGCAAGGCCGATGCACTGGCGGAGTGCGCGGTGTTCACCGGCGACCCGGGCTGCTTCCGCACCTCGCTGGCCAACATCGAGAAGGCCAGTGCTGCTGATCTGAGCCGGCTGGGCGCGCAGTGGCTGGACACGGGCAGCCACACCCTGGTGATCGCACCGGGTGAGCGCGTGGCGCTGAAGGAAGACCCGAGCCAGGCGCCGAAGCCGTTCAACGTGCCGGCGGTGGACCCCAAGTACAGCACCCTGCCCGAGCAGGTCGACCGCAAGGCCGGCGTGCCGCAGACCCGCGAGTTCCCGCAGTTGAAGTTCCCGGCGCTGCAGCGCGCCACGCTGAAGAACGGCACCCAGGTGATCCTGGCCGAGCGCCACGAGATTCCGGTGGTGCAGTTCAGCTACCAGTTCCCGGGCGGCTTCAGCGCCGACCAGGGCCGCAAGCCGGGCACCGCCAACTTCACCATGAGCCTGATGACCGAAGGCGCCGGCAAGCTCGGCTCACTGGCCTTCGCCGATGCCGCCGACGCACTGGGTGCCAGCCTGGATGCCTCGGCCGGCCTGGATTCGATGAGCGTGGACCTGTCGGCGCTGAAGGAAAATCTGGCACCGTCGCTGGCGCTGTACCGCGACCTGCTGCGTGAGCCGCGCTTCGAGCAGGGCGAGATCGACCGGGTCAAGGCGAGCTGGATCGCCGGCATCCAGCAGGAGAAGGTCAACCCGGGTGCGGTGGCGATGCGCGTGCTGCCGCCGCTGCTGTACGGCAAGGGCCACCCGTATGCCATTCCGTTCACCGGCAGCGGTGACGAAGCGGCGATCAATGGCCTGACCCGCGAAGACCTGGTCGACTTCCACCACGACTGGCTGCGCCCGCAGAACGGCACCCTGATCGTGGTCGGTGACACCACCCTGGCCGAGATCGTGCCGCTGCTGGACAAGCAGCTGGGCGACTGGAAGGCCAGTGGCGACGCCCCGCAGGTGAAGGCGGCCACCGACGTAGCGCTGCCGAAGGGCCCGCGCGTGTTCCTGATCGACCAGCCGGGCGCGGTGCAGGCCAACCTGTTCGCCGGCCAGGTGGTGGCGCCTTCGAGCGCTGCCAGCTCGACCCGCTTCGACATCGCCAACGGCGTCATCGGCGGTGACTTCACCTCGCGCCTGAACATGAACCTGCGTGAAGACAAGCACTGGTCGTACGGTGCACGCAGCAGCGCGGTCAACTCGGTGGGCCAGCGTCCGTGGATGGCCAGCGCGCCGGTGCAGATCGACAAGACCGGTCCGGCGATGGCGGAAATGCGCAAGGAAATCGCCGCGTTCGCCGATGGCAGCAAGCCGGCCACCGCCGACGAGGTGAACCGCATCCGCAACATCCAGACGCTGAGCCTGCCCGGTGCCTACGAGACCGCCAGCGCGGTGGCGTCGACCATCGGTTCGATCGTGCAGTTCAAGCGCCCGGACGACTACGTGCTGCGCCGCAAGGCCGAGATCGAGTCGATGACCCCGGCACAGGTGCAGCAGGCCGCCGCCGAGATCAAGCCGCAGGCCCTGACCTGGGTGGTGGTGGGTGACCTCAAGCAGACCGAAGCGGCCGTGCGTGCGCTGAACCTGGGCGAGGTGACGGTGATCGATGCCGAAGGCAACCCGGTCAAGAAGTAAGGGATGTGCCTGCCCGCCTCGGCGGGCAGGCCTCCTGTGGTAGCGCCGGGCCATGCCCGGCGGTTTTTCGGCGGCCAGCGAGGCCGCGCTGCGCGCTCGCCGGGCATGGCCCGGCG
>NZ_VMBJ01000220.1:0-239 GCF_010608305.1 Stenotrophomonas sp. AS012628
TTTTTTGCTTCAGCGTCTGAACGACATGTCCGCTCGAAGTCCGCAGCCGCAGCGACATGCCGGCCTTGTCGAGGGCGTGAGCGGGCGTGTCGAAATAGATCGAAAGAAGCCGCTCGGAACTCTGCGGTCGGGCCGCAAGCGAGGGAAGCGACTTGAGCTTGTCGAGATCCGAGGGCGCGAAGGCGAATTTGAGTTCGCGTTCGAGCGTCTGGCCCTTGTCGCGCAGCACGGCACATAAC
>NZ_VMBJ01000221.1:0-239 GCF_010608305.1 Stenotrophomonas sp. AS012628
TGTCGATGTCGCTCTCCGCATCGGCCGCGTTGCCGCGACGATCTGCGCCGACGATCAGGCCTTTGCCAGCGAACGGCTGGTGGCCTGTCGCCATGTGAAACCAGCGCTCCGCGTTCTTCATGATGCCCTCGTCGTCGACGAAGATCGCATCGCGCCCCTTGAGGACGCCCGCGTAGGCCGTGGTGAACGTGGTGACCGGCATGCTCTCATGCGACAGCACGCGGTAGTAGGTGTTGATA
>NZ_VMBJ01000222.1:0-239 GCF_010608305.1 Stenotrophomonas sp. AS012628
GTGCGGGGAGGTTGTTCTTGTTGTGCTGCTGCAAAGCTGTCCGGATGCATGGTCTAGGCCAGATGCCTTTTCCATGACTTTTTTCGTGCGCAAGGTTGGCTGTCGGCGCGCTCCTGCTCGGTCCTGCCGAGGCTGAGATGGATTGTGAAGGTGTGGCGGCGGTGCGTGGCGCCGATCCGGTCAGGCTGGGCCGGCTGGCGAAGGTCAATCTAGCACCGGGTATTTTTATGGTCTAGACC
>NZ_VMBJ01000223.1:0-239 GCF_010608305.1 Stenotrophomonas sp. AS012628
CTCCGGCGCAACGCGCCGGACGCCGGGTGTCAGCGGTTACTTCTTGCCGCTGGCGGCTGCGACTTCAGCGGCGAAGTCGCTTTCCTGCTTCTCGATTCCCTCGCCGAGAGCATAGTTCACAAAGCCGGCGATTTTGATCGGCCCGCCGACCTTACCCTCAGCTTCCTTCACCGCCTGGGCAACCGACTTGCCGCTGTCGTGGATGAAGGCCTGATCGAGGAGGCAAACCTCCTTGTAAT
>NZ_VMBJ01000224.1:0-238 GCF_010608305.1 Stenotrophomonas sp. AS012628
CGATGGCGCCATCCATGGCGCCAACGGTCCTGCAGCCCCACACCGCCCCACCTCCGACAGATTCCCGCTGCTGTGGGTAGGTGTCGACCTTGGTCGACACGGTCGATCCACGCCATGCGTGGATGCTTTTCGTTCAATTCTCGAAATATTCGATCTCGATTGAGATTCATCCACGCATAGCGTGGATCTACGACAGATCGCAGGAATCTGTCGAAGGCGGGGTGGGTCCGGTTGCGGG
>NZ_VMBJ01000225.1:0-238 GCF_010608305.1 Stenotrophomonas sp. AS012628
GGTTCGCCGGGATCCCGGAACCCAGCAGCAGGACCAGTGCATTCTGGTCCTGGGCTACCAGGCGGGTGTACTGCGCCAGGGTCGCGCGGGCGCCTTCCACGGCGGTCTGCGCCTGGCGCAGGTCGAGCGCGGAGGCGACGCCGACGTCGTAGCTGCGCTGGGTCAGGTCGAAACTCTTCTGGTAGGTGCCCAGGGTGTCCTTGGTCAGTTGCAACTGCGCCTGGTCGGCCTTCAGCGT
>NZ_VMBJ01000226.1:0-238 GCF_010608305.1 Stenotrophomonas sp. AS012628
CCCATGCACCGAAACGGTTTGGCCGTTGCCGTTCCTGCCCTAGATGGCACCTTGAATTTCTGTAAGCGGGCGGAAAAAGAAGGACCGCTGTCTGAGCGCAGCGAGTTTCGGTCCTTCTCCGCCCGGTTACGGAAATTCAAGCAATCTTTCGCCATCTCGGGCGCGCCTTTCTTTGCTTACTTTCTTTGGCAAGACAAAGAAAGTGAGTCGGGCCCGGGCAGGGCACGAAACACAGGAT
>NZ_VMBJ01000227.1:0-238 GCF_010608305.1 Stenotrophomonas sp. AS012628
TTCTGCTTGATCGCCACCACCTGGGCGGTACCGCTCTTGCCGGCGATCAGGTAGGCCGAGGTGGCGCCAACCTTGCGCGCCGTGCCGCGGGCGCCATGCACCACCTGCTGCATGCCGTAGTCGACGCGGTCCCAGTTGGCCGGGTCGCGCAGCACGATGTCGGGCATCGGGTCGGGGTCGACCGGCGGCTGGCCGTCGATGGTCTTGGCCAGGTGCGGGCGGATCCAGTGGCCCTTGT
>NZ_VMBJ01000228.1:0-237 GCF_010608305.1 Stenotrophomonas sp. AS012628
CGTCCAGCCGCACGCCGGCTCCCAGGCCAACGCCGCGGTCTACCTGGCCCTGCTGTCGGCCGGCGACACCATCCTCGGCATGAGCCTGGCCCATGGCGGCCACCTGACCCACGGCGCCAGCGTCTCCTCCTCCGGCAAGCTGTACAACGCCGTGCAGTACGGCATCGACGCCAATGGCCTGATCGACTACGACGAAGTCGAGCGCCTGGCCGTGGAGCACAAGCCGAAGATGATCGT
>NZ_VMBJ01000229.1:0-237 GCF_010608305.1 Stenotrophomonas sp. AS012628
CCTGGAAATACATCACCGAGGAGATCGGCGGCATCTCGCCCGTGCTGATCGTCGGTGCCCTGCTCGGCCAGATGAAGCTGGTCAAGCCGCTCGCCGCCAAGGCCGCCGCCCTGTTCGGCCTCACGGCCAACGAAGAGAAGATGCTGAACGAAGTGCCCTATCGCGGCACGTCCATGCCGCCGACCGACCCGCTGATCTATCGCTTCTATGAGATGGTCATGGTCAACGGGCCCGCCT
>NZ_VMBJ01000023.1:0-64742 GCF_010608305.1 Stenotrophomonas sp. AS012628
AGGAGCCGGGAGGAACATACAAGCCATGCTCGACTTCGCGTGCCGCTGTAGAGCCGAGCCTATGCTCGGCTGATGCCTGACAGAATGGCAGCCGAGCGTGGGCTCGGCTCTACAGTAGAGCGCCCTCCGACCAAAGCCGCATCGAACCCGGGCCGCCTGCGCGCCTACCATGGTGTCTGTTCCCGATCCTGCCAGGTGCGTGCCGATGACCGCCGACCCCAGCATCCACACCATCGATACCGGCTTCCAGCGTCCCGACTTCGACGCGGCCTATCTGATCGTTGAGAACGGCCGTGCCGCGTTCGTCGACTGCGGCACCGGCCTTTCCGTGCCGGCCATGCTGCAGGCGCTGGCCGACGCCGGCCTGGGCGTGGACGCGGTGGACTGGCTGCTGCTCACGCACGTGCACCTGGACCACGCTGGGGGTGCGGGCCTGCTGATGCAGCAGCTGCCGAATGCAAAGGCGGTGCTGCACCCGCGTGGTGCGCCGCACATGATCGACCCGACCCGGCTGATTGCGGGTGCCACGGCGGTATACGGCGCCGAGGAAATCGCGCGCAGCTATGGCCGCATCGAGGCCATTCCGGAGCACCGAGTGGTGGTGGCCGAAGACGGCCACCGCATCGACCTGGCTGGCCGCGAGCTGGTACTGCTGCACACGCCGGGCCACGCGCTGCACCACTACTGCGTGTGGGATGCGCGCAGCCGCAGCTGGTTCACAGGCGATACCTTCGGCATCTCCTACCGCGAGCTGGACAGTGCGCAGGGCGCTTTCATCTTCCCCACCTCGTCGCCGGTGCAGTTCGACCCGGAAGCGATGAAGGCCTCGATCCGGCGCATGCTGGGCTACGGCCCGCAGGCGATGTACCTGACCCACTACGGTCGTGTGGAACAGGTGGAGAAACTGGCCGACGACCTGTTCGAGCAGATCGATGCGATGGCCGCCATCGGCCGCCAGTGCGATGGCCGGCCGGACCGTCACCGCTGCCTGCTGGCTGCACTGCAGGCGCTGTACCTGGAACGTGCACAGCTGCATGGCTGTGCGCTGGACGATGCGGCGGTGACTGCGGTGCTGGCGATGGACATCGAACTCAATGCGCAGGGCCTGGCCTGCTGGCTGGACCGCATCAGCAGGTAGATCCACGCCATGCGTGGATGACGTGGGCCCAGGCTGCGCCGTGATGTCACGACCACGTTACACTCTGGTGACTTCCAAGCTAGCCGTGGTACTGCCGTGAATCCGATGCGCGTGTTGCTGCTGTCGTCCTGCCTGTTCGTCGGTGGCCTGGCCCATGCGGCCAATGACCTTCCCGGTGGCGGCATCGATCCGCAGGCACTGTCGCGCCACGTGCGCGTGCTGGCGTCGGATGAATTCGAGGGCCGCGCGCCGGCCACCGAGGGCGAAGAGCGCACGGTGCAGTACCTGATCGAGCAGTTCCGCAGCTACGGCCTGCAGCCGGGTGGCGTGGATGGCAGCTGGGTGCAGCCGGTGCCACTGGTGCGCGCTCAGCTGGAGGGCCCGGCCAAGGCCAGCCTGTCGCTGAAGCAGGGCAGCCGCGCGCTGGCCAACGGCGTGGACGTGACCCTGCAGAGCCTGCAACCGCGCAAGCGCGTGCAGATCAAGGATGCGCCGCTGGTGTTCGTCGGATACGGCATCGATGCGCCGGAACGCCACTGGAACGACTACAAGGACGTGGACCTGCACGGCAAGATCGCCGTCGTGCTGATCAATGACGCCGATTTCGAAGCCGATGCGCCGGGCGCGTTCGATGGCAAGGCGGTGACCTATTACGGCCGCTGGACCTACAAGTTCGAGGAAGCCGCGCGCCGTGGTGCCGAAGGCGTGCTGATCGTTCACGAGACCGCGCCGGCTGCGTATGGCTGGGCCACGGTGAAGAGCTCGGGCACCTCGCCGCTGTTCGACATCGAGCGCGGCCAGGCCGAGGCGATGGCGCAGCACACGCCGCTGCGCGGCTGGATGCAGCGCGAACTGGCCGAGGCGATCTTCGCCGACGCCGGCCTCGACTTCGATGCCGAGAAGCGCAAGGCGATGCGTGCAGACTTCCGCCCGGTAGCACTGGACAACGCGAAGCTGAGCGTGGATTTCGCGCTCAAGCGCGAGCAGGTGGTGACCCGCAACGTGGTGGCCAAGCTGCCCGGCGGCGAGCATGGCGACGAGGCGGTGATCTTCTCCGCGCACTGGGATGCGTTCGGTATCGGCCAGGCCGATGCCAAGGGCGATCGCATCCGCCGTGGTGCGATCGACAACGCCACTGGCGTGGCCACGGTGCTGGAACTGGGCCGCGTGTTCGCCGCCGGCCCGCAGCCGCAGCGCACGCTGTACTTCGTGGCCCTGACCGCCGAAGAGAAGGGCCTGCTGGGCGCCAGCTACTACGCCGCGCACCCGCTGGCGCCGCTGGACAAGACCGCCGCAGTGCTGAACATCGAAATGTTCAGCCCGGATGGCCCGACCCGCGACATCGCTTCGTGGGGCAAGGGCCGGGTGTCGCTGGAAGGCGATCTGGAACGCGTGGCCAAGGCCCGCGGCCGCAGCTACAGCCCGGACCCGAACCTGGAAGCGGGCTTCTTCTACCGCGCCGACCACTTCGCCTTCGCCCGCCTGGGCGTGCCGGCGATCACCATCGGCCCCGGTCTGGACAAGCTGGACGGCGGCGTAGAAGCCGGCCGCGCGCTGCGCGAGAAGTACTTCGCCGACTGCTACCACCAGGCCTGCGATGCCTGGACCCCGAGCTGGGACCCGAGCGGCCACGCGGCTGACACCCTGCTGGTCTATGACCTGGGCGCCGAGCTGGCCAACAGCCGCCGCTGGCCGACGTGGGAAAAGGAATCGGAGTTCCGCGGCGCGCGCGACAAGAGCGAAGCGGCCCGCCGCTGAAGTAGTGCCGGCCAGCGGCCGGCACGATCGCGCGCTCATCAGCGCCGGCGCAACAGCGTCCATGCGCCCCAGCCACTGGCAGCGAGCGCGGCCAGATAGCACGCCACCATCGTACGCAGGCCAACCGGTGATCCTGCGTTGATGCCGCGGTGCAGGCGCAGTTGCAGCGAGCTGTGGCCGCTGCCCAGGTCCACCGCCAGCTGCAGCGCCAGCGCGCCGCAGAACACCAGCAGGGCGATCCCGAACCCGATGCGTGGCCATGCGGCCTGTGCGTTGGGGCGGCGCAGCAGCCAGGCCAGTGCCGTGGCTGCGGCCAGCGTCGCCGCGATCCACATCAGTGGCGTGGCGGGAGACGCAGCGGCCACCGGCATTGCACCGGTGGCCGCAATTACGGCAACGCGCTTACGTGCGGGTGCCGTCGAGCCAGTTCGGGCCCTTGTTGGTAAGGAAGAACACATAGACCACCAACGATACCGCGATCGTGGCGGTTACGTAGATAGCGAACCAGTCGACATGGCCGGTCTTCAGCGCGCCCTGGTACAGCAGCGGGGCGGTGCCACCGAACAGCGAGTTGGCCAGCGCGTAACCCAGGCCCACGCCCAGTGCACGCACGTGGGTGGGGAACAGCTCGGCCTTCACCACCGCGTTGATCGAGGTGTAGCCGGTGAGGATGACGAAGGCCATGGCCAGGGTCAGGAAGGCCAGGGTGGCGTCATGCTGGTGCGGCAGCTGGGTGATCAGGTACCAGCTGTACAGCACACCGCCCACACCGAAGAACACCAGCAGGGTCTTGCGGCCGATGATGTCCGACAGCCAGCCGCCGACCGGCTGCAGCACCATCAGGAACGCCAGCACGCCCAGGTTGATCAGGGTGCCGGTCATCGGGTCGTTGCCGGCGAAGGCGCTCTGGATCATCTTCGGGCCGTTCACCGAGTAGGTGTAGAAGGCCACGGTGCCACCGGCGGTGATCAGGAAGCACAGCAGCAGCGGGCGCCACTGGTGCACGAACAGCTCGTACATCGAGCCGGACTTCTGTGCCTTGCCTTCGCGTGCGGCTTCGATGGACGACTCCGACAGCGATTCGTCCATGCCGCGGCGCAGCCAGAACACCACCACCGCGGCGATGCCACCGATGCCGAAGGCGATGCGCCAGCCCCACTCGGAGATCTCCGGCTTGCCCCAGAAGGTCAGCATCAGCAGCAGGGTCAGCTGGGCCAGCACATGGCCGCCAACCAGGGTGACGTAGTGGAAGGAGGACAGGAAGCCGCGACGGCCGGGAATGGCCGCCTCGGACATGTAGGTGGCGCTGGCACCGTACTCGCCACCGGTGGCGAAGCCCTGCAGCAGGCGTGCGAACAGCAGGATGACCGCGGCCCAGATGCCGATGCTGGCGGCGGTGGGGGTGATGGCGATGAGGAACGAGCACAGCGCCATCAGCGTGACCGAGACCGTCAGCGCCAGGCGGCGGCCGTGGCGGTCGGCGAAGCGGCCGAAGAACCAGGCACCGATCGGGCGCATCAAGAAGGTCGCGGCGAAGATCGCCCACACGTACAGGGTGGAGTTCTTGTCGTCCGGCGAGAAGAACTGCGATTCGAAGTACACGGCGAACACCGAGTACACGTAGACGTCATACCACTCCACCAGGTTGCCGGCGGAGCCTTTGAGGGTGTTGGAGATCGACCGCCGCAGGGCAGCGCGGTCGTTTGCGGGTACGGCAGGTTGGGACGTGGTGCTCATCTGGGTGGGAATCCTCGATGCGGCGCGTCCGTGCGCAGGGAAAACGGCGCCCGGCCTTGGGGCGGCGCGGCCGGGCAGCCCTCTTGGTACTGCATCGGCCGTCAACACGGGGTAGCAGACCAGAGCAGGGTGCATGGATGGATGACAGCGTGCCACTGTCCGGGGTCCCGGACCATACTCAAAACGTCCTAGAATCCGCCTTCCCCCGGCTCCCTGGTGTGTCATGTCGGCTCCCCCTTCTTCGTCTGCGGCTGCCCCCCGGGGTGGCCTTGTCGCGCTGGCATTGCTGCTGGTCTACGTGGTCTGGGGCTCGACCTACCTGGGCATCGCCAAGGCCCTGCACGGCGGCGCGCTGCCGCTGACGATGGTCTCCGGCAGCCGGTTCATCATTGCCGGTGGCCTGATGTTCCTGGCCTTGCGCCTGTTCTGGACGATGCCGAACCCGACCCTGCGGCAGTGGCGCAACCTGGTGGTGATGGGCGTGACCATGCTGGTGCTGGGCAACGGCATGGTGGTGCTGGCCGAGCGTGAGGTGTCTTCGGGCCTGGCCGCTACCGCGGTGGCCTCGGTGCCGCTGTGGATGGCGCTGTTCTCGGCGCTGCGCGGCCAACATGCCAGCAAGGGTGAATGGCTGGGCATCGCGGTCGGCTTTGTCGGCGTGGTCTGGCTCAATGCCGGCAGCAGCCTGACCGCCTCGCCGACCGGGCTGGTGCTGCTGCTGATCGCGCCGATCGGCTGGGCGTTCGGTTCGGTGTGGTCACGTGGCCTGGACCTGCCGGGCCCGTTCATGACCGCTGCCGGTCAGATGATCTGCGGCGGCGTGCTGCTGGTGCTGATCGGCCTGGCCGTGGGCGAACGCCCGACCACGCTGCCCGATACCGGTGGCCTGCTGGCGATGGCCTACCTGTGCGTGTTCGGCTCCATCGTCGCGTTCACCGCCTACGTATGGCTGCTGCAGAACGTGCGCCCGGCGCTGGCGGGCAGCTATGCGTACGTCAATCCGGTGATTGCGGTGCTGCTGGGCGCTGCATTGAATGGTGAACGCTTTGGATGGCGGGACTTCCTCGCCATGGCGGTGATTCTTCTGGGTGTGGTGGTGCTGACAATGGCAAGGACACGAAAGAAATGAGCATGGACGAGAAAGAACAACGCCGGGGCCTGCTGGTCACTGCGTCCACCTTCGTGATCTGGGGGTTGGTGCCGGTGTACTGGCACCTGCTCAACGAGGTCCCCTCGTTCCAGATCATCGCCCACCGCATCATCTGGAGCACCGTGCTGGTGCTGGGCTGGCTGCTGCTCAGTTCGCGCCTGGGCTGGTGGCAGAAGATCGCCGCACAGCCGCGCGCGCTGCCGATCCTGCTGGTGTCGAGCCTGACCATCGCGTTCAACTGGGGCCTGTACATCTGGGCGGTCAACGCCGGCCATGTGATCGAAACCAGCCTGGGTTACTTCATCAACCCGCTGGTGAACGTGCTGCTGGGCGTGCTGGTGCTGAAGGAGCGCCTGCGCCGCCTGCAGTGGGTGGCGGTGGCGATGGCGGCGGTGGGTGTGGCCTGGCTGACCATCGATGCGGGCACGCCGCCGTGGATCGCGTTGGGCCTGGCCTGTTCGTTCGGCCTGTATGGGCTGCTGCGCAAGCTGGTTTCGGTCGATCCGGTGGCCGGGCTGGGCGTGGAGAGCATGTACCTGTTCCTGCCGGCGCTGGCGTTCGCGATCTGGGCCGAGAACGGCCATGGCGGCGCGTTCTTCCATGGCTGGGGCTGGCGCAACGACCTGCTGCTGATCTTCGGCGGTGCGGTGACGGCCGTGCCGCTGATCGGCTTTGCTTACGGCGTGAAGCGCATTCCGCTGTCGCTGGTCGGCATCCTGCAGTACATCGCGCCGAGCCTGCAGCTGCTGCTGGGCGTGTTCTTCTTCCACGAAGCGTTCGATACCGCCAAGGCGATCGGCTTCGCGGCGATCTGGGCCGGCCTGGTGCTGTTCGTCGGCGACAACATCCGCACGATGCGCAAGCGGTAGCGGCGCCGGGATCCGGCCACGCTTTCCGCAAAAAAAGAACGGCGCCCCGAGGGGCGCCGTTCTGCTTCCATCCACCGCCAGGAGAGAGATGGCGGTGGCGGGAACGCGGTTGCAGGCTTAGAAGCGCTGCTGGTACTTCATGTACATGAAACGACCGATGTCGAAGCCACCGTAGTAGGTGAAGCTGCTGTTCGGCTGGCTGTACATGATCGGACCCTGGTGGTCGAAGACGTTGTTCACGCCCAGCGACACGGTGCCGTCCCACGGCAGGCTGTAACGCACCTGCAGGTCGTGGAAGGTGTTGGAGCCCACCTTGCGGCTCGGCTGCGCATCGGTGTACGGCGAGACGAAGCCGGCCATGTTGCAGTCCGGGCCACCGGCCAGGTCATACGAGCAGGCTTCCTTCATGCCCGAGTAGTAGCGGGCGGTCCAGCCGATGCCCAGATCGCCGTATTGCCAATCCAGGTTGAAGGTCGAACGCACGCGGAAGTTGCCCTGCCAGCCGGTCTTCTGCTCCACCGGCGTGGTAGCGGCGCTGTCGTTGCGCTGCTCCAGGTAGTCGGTGTAGGTGGTGTTCCAGTTGATGGCAAACTTGCCGTACGCGGTTTCCGGCAGGCGGTAACGCACGCCGATGTCATAGCCGGCGGTTTCGCGATAGCCAGCATTGACCAGCGAACGATCCAGCGCCGAGACCTGGCCACGGGTGGCCGCAGCGGTGGAACGGGTGAAGCGACCGCAGGCCGAATCCACACCCTGCACGTAGCACTGGTTGAGGATGTCGGTGGCCGACTCGCCGACGATGGCGTTGTTGATGCGGATCTTCCACCAGTCCAGGCTGACGTCCAGGCCCTGCACGAATTCCGGGCTGTAGACCAGGCCGACGGTCCAGGTCTTGGCGGTTTCCGGCTTCAGTTCCGGGTTGGAACCCGAGTTGAAATCGGAGGTGGCCTGCTGGCCCGGGCGGTTGGCAAGGTTGCCGTCCGCACCGGTCTGCTGACGGAAGTTGGCGGGCACATTCAGCGCCTTGCAGCGTGCTGCCACGGTCGGGCTGCTGGCGGCGATGCCGAACTTCGTATCGCACGGATCGGTGAACGAATCGCGGCTGGACACGGCGCCGCCGTAGAGATCGTCCACGGTGGGTGCACGGAAGCCGGTACCGTAGGTCGCGCGCACCAGCAGGCTGTCGATCGGCTTCCACTTCAGGCCGAACTTGCTGTTGGTGGTCGAACCGAAGGTGTTGTAGTCGGTGTAACGACCGGCCAGGTCCAGCGACAGTTCACGCGCGAACGGCATGTCGGCCAGCAGCGGCACCTGCATTTCCAGGTAGACCTCGTTGAGCGAGTAATCGCCACGGGTCGGCTGGCCGGTGGTGCCGGCGATCTGGCCCTTTTGCACCATCAGGTCCGGGGTGTAGCTGGCCTCTTCGCTTCGGTGCTCGAAGCCCATCGCACCCATGATGTCACCGGCAGGCAGAGTGAACAGCGAGCCGGAGATGTTGGCGCTGGCGACCTTGGTGGTGCTCTTCATCTTGTCGACGAAGCGGGTGAACAGGTAGTCCTGCACGTCCTGGTTGCCCAGCGAGCCCGGGCCCACATAGCCCATCGGCGCGGCCGGGTTCCACGGCACGCAGCCGGCGATCACCGCACCCGGGGTGCCACAGCGTGCCACGGTGCCATCCATGAAGGACGGGCCGACCGCCAGGTCGACGTGCGGCTGGTACATGCTGCCGGTACCGATGCGCTCGCCTTCATTGCGGTTGTACATGTAGCTGACGTTCCAGTCCCAGTAACGCGAACCGGTTTCGAAGCTGCCTTCCAGGCCGATGCTGGCGCGCTTGGTGTCCAGGTTGTTCTCGGTGCCGCGCGGAAGTTCTTCAGTGCGGTGCGAGAACAGGACGTCCTGGCCCCACTTGTTGAAGGTGCTGTCCTTGGACAGGGCAGCACGGGTGCCATTGCGGGCCTGTGCGGCCGATACCGAGTACGGGTAGCCGGCCAGGTGCTTGGTCGACTCGCGCTTGCTGTACAGCGCGTCGGCCACGATGCGCAGGTTGTCGGTGATCGAGAAACCACCGTTGGCGAACACCGAGGTGCGCTCCAGACCGCTCAGCAGGCTCATGTTGGTCTTGGCGTTGGCACCATCAGCCGGGTCCGGGGTGTGGAAGTTGCCAGCCTGGCTCGGATTACCGCCCGGGCCCACGGTCAGCGGCTTGCCGCCGACGGTGACGGTGCCCCACTGGGTGGTCGGGCTCAGCGCGTCGACGTCATCGGCGTGGCGCGGGCCACCCGGGTAACGGCTGAACTCGCGCTCGCTGCCGAGGATCTCGTCTTCCTTGGTGCGCTCGGCGCCGACGCTGAACCAGCCGCGGTCGAAGGTCTTGCCGAAGGTAGCGCTGTAGGAGCGCTTCTGGCCGTCGCCTTCACCGTACTGGCCGACGTAGACGCTGGCTTCGCCGCCGTCGAAGTTCTTGCGGGTGATGATGTTGACCACACCGGCGATGGCGTCCGAGCCGTACAGCGCGGATGCGCCGTCGGTCAGCACTTCCACGCGCTCGACGATGGCGGACGGAATCGAAGCCAGGTCGGAGTAGCCACCGGCGCTGACGCCCATGCGGCGGCCGTCGATCAGCACCAGGCTGCGTTCCGGGCCGAGGTTGCGCAGGCTGACGTACGTGCCGCCGAAGTCGCGCGAAGAACTCAGCGACGACGAGCGGCTCAGGCTCGGAGCACCGGCGGCGGTGACGTCCTGCAGGATGTCGGCGACGTTGATGTAGCCCTTCTTCTCGATCTCGGCGCGGCTGAGCGCGACGACCGGCTGTGCGGTCTCGACGCTGGCCTGGCGGATGCGGGAGCCGGTGATCTCGATGCGGTCGAGGTTGGTCGGGGTATCGCCGGCGCTCTGTGCGAAGGCGGGGGTGGTGCAGCTGGCGGCCAGCGCGATGACGATCGCGTTGCGCAGCGGAGTGGTTTTCAGGGACATCCGTGACATCTCGTGTTTCAGGAAAACAAGCGTCCGTTCTGTGGGCGCGTGGGGTGCTGCAAACCAACGTGGGGGCCGGGATTCTAGAGTGTTTCCATTCGTAACTGTTTGTCGCCATGCCGCTGAATGTGCGCGAAGATGAATCGCAACCAACAATCCACAGATGCGATGTGCGCAGCGTCACGCACGTTGCGTGCGCGATGGGCAGAGGCATCGATAGCGGCGGATTTCCGCCGATCTGTAGCAGCGCGTGTGCGCAGGCATCCATCCACGCCATGCGTGGATGACGTGCAAACAAAAAGGGACGGAGCCTTCGCTCCGTCCCTCTGCAGGATGCGCAATCTATCGCTGGGAAATGCTCAGGTTTCGCGCAGCGCCTTGGTGATCGGCAAACGCGCTGCGCGCAGCGCCGGGAACAGGCCGCCGACCAGGCCGATGCCCAGCGCCCATTTCAAACCCGTCCACAGCAGTTCCGGCGACACGTGGAACTTGAACACCACCGCGCTGAAGTTGCTGCCGATGGTGGACACGCTGTAGCCATTGAACAGCAGCCATGCCACCGCACAGCCGAGCAGGCCACCCAGCAGCGCCAGCAGCATCGTCTCCAGCATCACCGCGGTCACCACCGGCAGGCCTCGGAAGCCGATCGCGCGCATGGTGGCGATCTCGCGCGCACGCGTGGCCACGGCCGCATACATGGTGTTGAGCGCGCCGAACACCGCACCGACCGCCATGATCGTGCCGATTACCTTGCCGAGGATGTCGATCAGCTTGGTCAGCCCACCGCCCTGCTTGCTGTAGTAGACACGGGTGGTTTCCACGTCCAGCTTCAGGCGTGGATCAGCGGCGACGGCGGCCTTGAACTGCTCGAAGCCGGCCTTGCCATCGGTGCGCACGCTGATCGACTGCCACGCACTGCGCTGGTAGGTGGTGGCCAGCGTATCGGCGTCGGTCCACAGTTCCGAATCATGTGCATCGCCGGTGGCGAAGACGCCCACCACGGTCCAGGTCTGGTTGCCCAGGGTCAGCGTCCTGCCCACATCCAGATCGCGGAACTGGCCCTTGGCGCCCTGGCCGACCACGATCTCGCGCAGGCCAGTGGCGAACGTGCGGCCTTCGACGATCTTGACCTTGTCGTGCACCGCCCACGCCTGCGGGCCGACGCCGCGGAACTGCGCGTTGACGTCGGTGCCATCGGACTTTGACACCAGGTTGACCACCTGCGACAGCTCTGGTGACAGCAGCGGCCGACCTTCGGCATCGCGGGTGATGCCGGGCAGGGTGGACAGCGTGGGAACCTGCTCGCGGGTGATGACCGAGTTGGTCTCGGCCTGCGAGCCACCGCGCAGCACAATGGCGGTGGTGTCATCGCCGGTGTTGTTGAGCGTGGCCTGGAAGCCTTCGCCCATCGCCAGCATCGCCACCAGCACGCCGACCACGCCGGCGATGCCGACCACGATCACCGAGGACGCGCCCCAGCGCTGCGGCAGGCTGGCCACGCCGATGCGGGTGGCGGCCAGTGCCAACCGTCCGCCGCGGGTCAGCAGCAGCCACAGGGCCACCAGCACGGCCACGGCCAGCACGCCCATCCACGGCAGGCTGATCCACAGCACCAGGCCGATCACCAGCAGCAGCACCGTCACGCCGTTGCCCAGCCACTTCTTGAGTTTGCTCTTGAACATGTCGGTGTTCTCCTCAGCGGCCGGCCAGTGCGTCGACGATCTTCAGGCGCTTGGCACGCAGCGCCGGCAACAGGCCGACGATGATGCCGATCACCACGATCAGGCCCAGCCCCATCAGCCAGGTCGGCGTCGGCACGTGCGGCGGCAGCATGCCCATGCTTTTCGGCCCGATCGCCGGCAGGATCAGCGCGGCCAGGCCCATGCCGATTAGCCCGCCGAGGCCGATCAGCAGCACCGACTCCACCATCACCAGGGTCAGCACGGTGCTGTCCTTGAAGCCCAGCGTTTTCAGCGTGGCCAGTTCCGGCACGCGCTCGCGCACCGCCTGTGCCATGGTGTTGCCGGTCAACAGCAGCAGGGTGAAGAACACCGCGCCCATGATCGAAGTGACGATCATGCCGATGTCGGCGAACTGCTTGACGAAGGCCTGCTGGAACGCCGATTCGGTCTGGGTCTTGGTCTCGTGGTCGGAGTTGGCCGAGATCGCGTCGATTGCCTGAGCCACCCGCGAGGAGTGGTCCGGGTTGTCCAGCGTCACCGTGTACCAGCTCACCTGGTTCTTGATGTAGTCGTTGGATTCATCGAAGTACTTCCAGTTCATCATCAGCTGGCGTTCTTCATTGGCGGCCAGCGCACGGTCCTTGGAGCGGTAGATGCCCTTCAGCTCCAGCGGCCAGTCGTTGCTGCCGCCACGCGGGAAGATCGTGGCCTGCAGCGGGATGGTGTCGCCGATCTTCCAGCCGAACTGCTTGGCCAGGGTTTCGCCGACGATCGCACCGGTGCGGGTCTGCTTCCAGTCTTCCAGCTGCGCCGGATCGATCTGCAGTTCGCGGTAGACATCGAAGTAGTTGGGCGACACCGAGAAGTTCGGGAAGAAGTTCTTCGGGTCCTGGTAGATGCCGCCGAACCACATGCCATAGGCCACGTCGCGCACGCCAGCCACCTGGCGGATCTGGGTTTCCAGGCGGATCGGCAGTGACTGGGTGATCGACAGCCGCGAGGCCACCACCAGGCGGTTGGCGCCTTCCACGCTGCCGCCGGACGAGAACGCCACGCGCACCGAGTCGAGCATGCCGAACAGCAGGAACGCGGCCACCACCGAGAGCAGGGTCAGCAGGGTGCGCGTGCGGCTGCGGAACAGCTGCGCCCACACCAACGAAAAGTATTTCATCGCCGTGGCCTCCGTCAGTGGGCCAGCGGGGCGTCGGCCAGCTCGCCCTTGTCCAGGTGCACCGTGTGCGTGGCGTACTCGGCCGCCTTCGGGTCATGGGTGACCATGATGATGGTCTTGCCATGCTCGCGGTTGAGCTGCTGCAGCAGGCCGAGGATCTCCTCGGCGGACTGGCGGTCGAGGTCGCCGGTCGGTTCGTCGCAGATCAGGAAGGTCGGGTCGGAGACGATCGCCCGCGCGATCGCCACGCGCTGCTGCTGGCCGCCGGACAGTTCATTCGGGCGATGGCTGCGGCGATCGGCCAGGCCCACCAGGGTCAGCGCGATCTCCGCATTGCGGCGGCGCTGCGCCGCATTGAGGTGGGTCAGCAGCAGTGGCAGTTCCACGTTCTTCTGCGCGGTCAGCATCGGCATCAGGTTATAGAACTGGAACACGAAGCCAACGTGGTGGCTGCGCCAGGTCGACAGCTGGCCACCGCTCATCTGGTCGATGCGCTCGCCTTCGATGCTGATTTCGCCGCCACTGGGGTTGTCCAGCCCACCGATCAGGTTGAGCAGGGTGGTCTTGCCCGAACCGGACGGGCCCATCAGCGCGACGAAGTCGCCGCTGGCGATGTCCAGGTCGATGCCGTGCAGCACCTGTACTTTCTCGGGGCCACGCTGATAGGTCTTGGTGATGTTGCGCAGTGAAACCAGGGTCGACATGGGTTGTTCTCCACGGAAGGCGGGAAACGGGGAAGCGCACCTGCGGTGGCTGCGGGCGTGCGTCGAGCGGTGTTGCCGGCGGCGCCCCTGGGCGCCAGGCCGTTACTGCGCTTGTTTCTGTTGCACCTTGGCGCCATCGCGCAGGGTGTCCGGCGGGTTCACCACCACCGATTCACCTGCACTCACGCCCTTGAGGATCTGGCGGTCCTTGCCCATCGCCTGGCCGGCCTCGACCTTGCGCTGCTGTACCCGGTTTTCGTCACCCAGCACGAAGGCCACCGATGCGCCCTCACGCTGCACCACGGCGCCGCCCGGCACGCGCACGCCCTGCGGCTTGGCGGCGGCCTGCGGCTGGGCCTGTTCCAGGAAGCTGACCCGCACGCCCATCTCCGGCACGATGCGTGGGTCCTTCACTTTCAGCGCCACGCGCACCTTCACCGTGGCCTTGCCGCGGTCGGCGGTGGGGATGATGGCGATCACCTCGCCCGGAATCTTCCACTCCGGATAGGCGTTGAGCGTGGCTTCCACCGGCATCTTCGGCTGCACGCGGCCGATGAAGGCCTCGCCCACCTCGACTTCGATCTCCAGCGAGTCCATGTCGACGATGGTGCCGATGCCGGTACGGGTGAAGCCACCGCCTGCCGACAGCGGCGAAACGATTTCGCCGGGCTGCGCGGCCTTGGCGGTGACCACCCCGGAGAACGGCGCGCGCACGATGTTGTTGTCCACGCCCAGATCGGCGATGGCCAGCTGGTCGTTGGCGACCTTGACGTTGCGCTGGGCGGTCTCCAGCTGCGCACGCAGGCTGTCGCGCTGTGCCACGGCCTGGTCGTACTGTGAGCGCGATACCAGCTGCTGGCCGACGAGTGCCTGCAGGCGGCTGGCTTCGGCGGTGGCCTGCTTCTGCTGCGCCTCCAGCCCGGCCACCTGGCTGAGTGCGGCCTGCAGCTGCGAGGCATACAGGCTGCGCTGCGCATCGGCATCGATCGGGTCCAGGGTGGCCATCACCTGGCCGGCTTCGACCCGCATGCCTTCCTCGATCATCACCTCGCGCACCTTGCCGGTGATCTTGGCCGAGACCGTGGCCATGCGGCGGGCGACCACGTAGCCGCTGGCGTCGAGCACCGAACTGCTGGCATTGCCCTGCTGGATGGCCACGGCGGGCGCGGTTTCCACCTCCACGGCCGGCGCACGGCCGAACAGAAAGGCGACGGCGGCGGCGATTAGCAGCACGGCCACGATGATCGCGATCCACAACCAACGGCGACCACCGCCGTTGCTGCCACCACCGGAGGCCGGCGGGGGCGATTTGCGGTCGATACGGAGTTCCTTCAACAGCTCGGCAGAAGCGTTCATTCGTTCCATCACAGGCGTTCGGGCGGGTGTGGCCGGAAGGGCAGACGGCGGCGGTTCCGGCGGTGGAGCGTGCGGCACAGCATGAAGGCAGGTACGGCGATGACGGCAGTGACAGCTGTCACCCGATGACACTGACGGCGGCAACTGCGAAATGTGACCACGCCGGTACAGGATGGCAACGTCCCCGCTACCGGTACCGCCCATGGATCCGATCGCCCCGTCGCTGGCCCGCCTGCAGCAGGTGCAGGTGCGCTACCGCGACCATACCGCCCTGCATGGCATCGACCTGCAGGTCCGCGCTGGCCAGGTGCTGGCATTGCTGGGCCGCAACGGTGCCGGCAAGAGTACCGCGATCAGCGTGCTGTTGGGCCTGCGTCACGCCGATGCCGGCCTGGTCGAGCTGCTCGGTGGCGACCCGCAGCAGCGGGCCAGCCGATTGGGCCTGGGCGTGATGCTGCAGAGCACGAACCTGCCGCCGATGCTGCAGGTGGACGAGCTGGTGGCCCAGGCCAGTGCTTGCTACCCCGACCCGACGCCGTTGCCGGAGGTACTGCAGCGCGCCGGACTGCAGGCGCTGGCGCGCCGCCGCTACGGCCAGCTGTCCGGCGGCCAGCAGCGTGCCGTGCAGTTCGCCATCGCGCTGTGCGGCCGCCCGCGCGTGCTGTTCCTGGACGAGCCCACCACCGGGCTGGACATCCAGGCGCGGCAGACGATGTGGCAGGCGATCCGGCAACTGGTGGCCGAAGGCTGCGGCGTGTTGCTGACCACCCACTACCTGGAAGAGGCCGAGGCATTGGCGCAGCAGGTGGTGGTGCTGGAACAGGGGCGGGTGCTGGCCGACGCGCCGCTGGGCGAACTGCGCCTGGCCGACCGGCCGCGTCGCATCCGTTGCCGCAGCACGCTGTTGGCCGACGACGTGCAGCACTGGCCGGGGGTACAGCAGGTGCAGCGCGACGGCGAGCATCTGCAGCTGCTGGCGAGCCCGGCCGAGCCGGTGGTGGCACGCCTGCTGGCGGCCGACGCGCAGTTGCGTGAGCTGGAAGTACAGGGCGCGGCGCTGGCCGACGCCTTCCTCGACCTGACCCGGGAGGCCGCATGAACACGATGACCCGTACCGGCACCACACCGGCGCCGGCATGTGCCTGGCGCCAGGCCCTGCGTCCGTACCGCGCTGAGCTGGTGGCCGAACTGCGCCGCGCCTGGCGTACGCCCGCCTTCGCCGTACCTTCGCTGCTGTTCCCGGTGCTTTTCTACCTGTTGTTCGGCGTGCTGTTGGGCCGTGGCCACGCACCGCTGTACCTGTTGGCCACCTACTGCGTGTTCGGCGCGATGGCCCCGGCGCTGTTCGGCTTCGGCGTGCAGCTGGCGCTGGACCGAGAAGGCGGGCTGCTTACGCTCAAGCGGGCGCTGCCGATGCCGCCGGCGGCGCCGCTGCTGGCGCGACTTGCGATGGCCGTGCTGTTCGCGCTGCTGGTGGCCTCGTTGTTGATCGGCGTGGCATCTGTGCTGGGGGGTGTGCAGCTGCACGCCCTGCAGGTGCTGCAGCTGCTGGCGGTGGCGGGCCTGGCGGCGCTGCCGCTGGGGGCGATCGGCCTGCTGATCGGCAGCCATGTCAGTGCCAGCGCAGCGCCGGCGATGGTCAACCTGGTCTACCTGCCGCTGGCGTTGCTGTCGGGCCTGTGGCTACCGCTGTCGGCGCTGCCCAAGATGTTTTCGATGGTGGCACCGCTGTGGCCGACCTGGCACCTGGCCCAGCTGGCGCTGCCGGTGGTCGGGTTGCCGTCTGCGGGCAGCGTCGCCGGCCATCTGCTGGTGCTGCTGGCGGTGACCCTCGTGGCGTTGCTGCTGGCACGGCGCCGCCTGCGCCGGATCGGCTGAACTGGCATGATCGGCAGCGATCGTCCCCGCCTGGATCACCCCGTGTCGTCGAGCTGGTTTGCGTCCCTGCTGCGCCCCGCACCGGATTCGGCGGTGGCCGACAACCTGCGCCGCGGCAAGCCGGCCTGGGCCGATGCCATCCACCTGCTGTGGACGGTGTGGGTGTTCATGACGCCGCTGTTTTCAGGGGGGTACACGCTGCGCTGGCTGTGGTTCACCCTGGCCAGCTATCCGTTGTTCCTGCTGTTGTATGCGCGCCTGCTGCTGTCGCCGCGGCACCATGCGCCCCGCTATGCACTGGCGATGACCGCGCTGGCGATCGTGCTGGTGCCCTGGTACCCATCGGGCATCAGCTACTTCATTTTCGGCTGCGTGATGCTGCGGGTCTGCGGTCGCAGCAGCTGGTGGCGTTATCTGTTGCTGCTGGCCGTGCTCAACGCGGTGTTCTACCTGGTGGCCTACCTTGCGCACTACCCGTGGCAGAGCCTGGTCTGGGTGCCGGCGGTGTCGTTCATCATCGGCATGGTGGTGAACGTGGAGACGGTGAACAAGGAAAAGGATGCCGCATTGCAGCTTTCGCAGGAGGAAGTACGGCGGCTGGCCACCACCGCCGAGCGCGAGCGCATCGGCCGCGATCTGCATGATCTGCTCGGCCATACCCTGTCTTTGATCACGTTGAAGCTGGAGCTGGCGCGCAAGCTGCACGACCGTGGCGATGCCCGTGCGCGGCAGGAGATCGGCGAAGCCGAGGACATCGCCCGCGAAGCGCTGGCCCAGGTACGCAGTGCGGTCACCGGCATCCGCGCCAGTGACCTGGCCGGCGAACTGGCCTCGGCGCGCCTGCTGCTGGAATGCCAGCAGGTGCACCTGCAGTACGCGCCTCCACCGCCGATGCCGGTGGACGTGGAGCGCGGACTGGCGCTGGTGCTGCGCGAGGCGGCAACCAATATCGTGCGCCACGCGCAGGCGACGCAGGCGCGGGTGGAATTCATGCTGGAAGGACGAATGCTGGCGATGCAGATCCGCGACGATGGCCGTGGCGGCGTACAGGCCGAAGGCAATGGATTGTGCGGCATGCGCGAACGGGCTATGGCGCTGGGTGGACAGTTGTCACTGCAGTCGCCGCGCGGAGAGGGCACGGTAGTGACCGTGCGCGTGCCACTGGTGGCCGCGACCACGCCGCTGTCGCCAGCGTCACTGGCTCAGGATGGTGCTGCATGATCCGCATCCTGCTGGCCGAAGACCAGGCGATGGTGCGTGGCGCGTTGTCGGCACTGCTGAGCCTGGAGCCGGATATCGAGGTGCTGGGCAGCGCCGCCGATGGTGAGGCTGCCTGGCGCATGCTGCAGCAGCTGCAGCCGGACATCCTGGTGACCGACATCGAGATGCCGGGCCTGTCCGGGCTGGAGCTGGCACAGCGCATCGCCCGCCATGAACTGCCGATCAAGGTGGTGATCGTGACCACCTTCGCCCGCGCCGGTTTCCTGCGCCGCGCGCTGGAAGCGGGCGTGCTGGGGTACCTGTTGAAGGACGCACCGGCGGAGAACCTGGCCGATGCACTGCGCAAGGTGAAGCAGGGTATCCGTGCGATCGACCCGCAACTGGCACTCGATGCCTGGTCGCAGGCCGACCCACTGACCGACCGCGAGCGCCGCGTGCTGCGGCTGGCCGGCGAAGGCCGTACCGCCAGCGAGATCGCCGAGCAGCTGGGGCTGTCGCACGGCACGGTGCGCAATTACCTGTCCGAGTGCATCGGCAAGCTGGGTGTGGCCAACCGGATCGAGGCGTACCGGCTGGCGCGGCAGAAGGGGTGGTTGTAACTGCGTCCTGCCCTTCCCTGAGATGTCATTTCCGCGACCGCGGAGGGGTGTCACTTTCTTTGCGCGCAAAGAAAGTAACCAAAGAAACGCTCCGCCGGCCGCGAGCCGGCGTGCTTCGCACGCCGGTGCCCTGCGCTCCTCGGTCCGTCGAGGGACGACGCGGGAACTCGCTGCGCTCAGACACCCGCGCCTCTTCGCCCTCGCCGGACCTGCGGTGCTCGGCTCGCTCAAGGCGGACTGGAAGGTCAAGATCAACGGCAACAGCATCCACGCATGGCGTGGATCTACTGGGTGCAGCTGTCGCTCTTGATGTTGGGTCCGCCTTGAGCGAGCCGAGCATCGCAGGGGAATCAGGGGCGAAGAGGCGCCGGTGTTTGAGCGTAGCGAGTTCGGCGCCGTCCCCTGATTCACCGAGAAGCACAGGGCACCGGTGCGCAGCACCGGCTCGCGCTCTGGCGGCGCGTTTCTTTTGGTTACTTTTCTTTTCGCGCGAAAAGAAAAGTGACACCCCACCGCAGTCGCGGAAACGATCCGCCGGGAACGCCCGGCGAACCCGATCAATCCTTCCCGCGCGCCATCGCCTGGAACACCCCATCGCGCCGCACCCACAGGTGGAACAGCGCCGCACCCACGTGCATCAGCACCGTGGCGAACAACACATACGCCAGCAGGCTGTGCGCATTGCGCAACGCGGCATACAGCGCCGGAGTGTGCGGCACGATCGGCGGCAGGTGCAGGCCACCCCACAGCACGATCGGGTAGCCGCCGGCCGACAGCATCGCCCAGCCGATCAGCGGCATCGCCAGCATCAGCGCGTACAACATCCAGTGCGAGGCCTTTGCTGCCAGCACCTGCCAGGCGGGCAGGTCGGAAGGCAGCGGCGGCGGGCGGTGGCGCAGGCGGTTGTACAGGCGCAGCAGCACCAGTACGCCGATGGCGATGCCCAGTGGGCGGTGCAGATCGATCAGCATCGGCCGCAGATGCAACGAGGCGACCATGGTCACGCCGACGAACAGCATGGCGATGATCATCAGTGCCATGGACCAGTGCAGCACCCGCGCCAGCAGGTTGAAGTGGCCGTTGCCGGTGTTCATCGTGCGGCCTCCTTCGGTTGCTCGACATTGCCGCTGGCGCGCTCGCGTTCGCGACGGTTGAAGGACTGCGAATACACCGCCGAGCGGGCGGCCAGGATCGGATCATCACTGCCGCGCACGCCACTGGGCAGGATCAGCGGATCGAAGTTGATCTGGCCGCACGCACCTTGTTCCTGCGACTGCATGCGGTCCAGGCTGAGTACGCCGGCCACCACCTGATCACGCGACTCGGGCCACGGCACCGACGGATCATCAATGGCATCACCGGGCTTGGCGGTGGTCACGACCAGGTTCCAGCGTACCGGGCCGCTGGCCAGGCGCTGCTGCAGTTCCTGGCTGAGGAAATCGACACTGGCCTGCTTGCGCGTTTCCGCATCCATCTCCACCACCGGCGCCTGTGGCTGCCAGCGCCAGCGCACGGCACGCTTCTGGCCCTGCGCGTTGGTGAACCAGAAGCTGTTGACGCTGTTGAAGGTGGTGTCGGCCCAGCTGCTGGTCCACGGTGCCGTCTTGGCCCACTGCTGGAACGCCTGTGCACTGGGGTACTTCGCCAGCACTGCAGCCATCTTCTGCGGGTCGGGCTTGCCGGTGGCGGGGTCCGGAATGGAGGCGCGTGTCTGCGCGTAGAACGCCTCGGCATCGGGCACGGCGAAGAACGGGAAGCTGTTCATCGCCATCCGCCATTCCTGGCCGTCATCGCTGACCATCTGCACCGCCAGGCTGCGCACGCGTGCGGTGTTGTCGGCGCCGTAGGGGTCGCCGCCGCCGATCGACAGGCGGCCCATCACCGGTACGCGGCGCTGCGAGAACACGCGGGCGCTGGACAGGGTAGGGGCCTGCGCGCTCGGTTCGAACCAGCCGTTCACGCAGACGCCCTTGCTGTGCGCGCGTCGGAAGCCTGGATGGGCCGGGCCGGTGGCCTCGATGGTGTCGGTGAAGCGTTGCGCGGTCAGGCGGTCGCCGATCCATCCGGCCAGCCAGGCGAAGGCCAGCGCGACCGCACCCAGAATGAGCGCGATCAGTGCGATCCAGGGCAGCGGCGAATGTTTGCGTGGTGCGCCCGGCGTCTGGCCAGCGCGGGTGTAGCGGAAGAGCGACATGGTCGGAGTCCTGCCTTCACGGAACGTGTGGGTGGTCGACCCACACATCCTCGCAGAACCCTTCCAGGCCCGGTATTCAAATTTTCGTCAAGATTGCCGGGACGGCGTGCCGACCAAGGTCGGCACCCACCCGATCAGCTGTAACGCGCCTTCAGCATCGCCCACGCCGAGCGCAGCGCCAGCGCTTCGCCACCGGCCGGACGGCCCGGGCGCTCACCGTCGTTCCAGGCATACACATCCAGATGCGCCCAGCGCTGGCCGTCTTCCAGGAAACGCTCCAGGTACAGCGCGGCGGTGACCGAGCCGGCCATGCGCGAGCCGGCGTTGGCCAGATCGGCGATGCCGCTGGTCAGGTAACGCAGGTAGGGGCGCCACAGCGGCATGCGCCAGACCGGGTCGCGGGTCGCATCACCGGCCTGCAGCCACTGCTGCGCCACGTTGTCGTCATTGCTGAAGAGCGCCGGCAGATCCGGGCCCAGCGCGATGCGCGCGGCGCCGGTGAGGGTGGCAAAGTCCAGCACCAGGTCGGGTTTCTGTTCGCTGGCGAAGGTCAGTGCATCGCACAGGATCACGCGGCCTTCGGCGTCGGTGTTGTCGATCTCCACGCTCAGGCCCTTGCGGGTGGCGATCACTTCGCCCGGGCGGAATGCATCCGGGCCGATCGCGTTTTCCACCGCCGGCACCAGCAGGGTCAGGCGTACCGGCAGCCCGCGTGCCATCACCAGGCCGGCCAGGGCCAGTGCGTGCGCGGCGCCGCCCATGTCCTTCTTCATGTTGCGCATGCCGTCGGCCGGCTTGATGTCCAGGCCGCCGGTATCGAAGCACACGCCCTTGCCGACCAGCACCAGTGCCGGATCGGTGTCCTTGCCCCAGCGCAGCACGACCAGGCGCGGTGCGCGGTGCGAGGCGCGGCCCACCGCGTGGATGGCCGGGAAGTTCTGCTTCAGCAGTTCGTCGCCGGTAATCGCCTCGACCTGCGCGCCGTGCGCGTCGGCCAGCGCGCGCGCGGCGTCTTCCAGCTGCTGCGGACCCATGTCTTCGGTCGGGGTGTTGACCCAGTCACGCACGCGCAGGCTGGCGGCGATCAGGTCAGCCACTTCGCCGGTCGGCTCGGCCACCAGGCGCGCCGGCGCACGGTGGCGCTTGCGATAGCGGTCGAAGCGGTAGCTGCCCAGGCCCCAGCCCAGCTGCAGCAGCGCCAGTTCGGCGGCCGGCAGTTCGCTGGCCAGCTGCCACACGCTGCCTTCCGGCAGGGCATGCGGGGCATGCGAATAGCTGTAGGCATCGGCACGATCACCGACACCGATCACCGCTCCAGCCAGGCCATCGGTGCCGGGCAGCAACGCCGTGGTGAAGGCACCGGCGGTGAAGCCCTGCGACGCCAGCCATGCCTGGGTGGCAGCCGGCTGGCCGTCCTTCCAGGCCGCGAACTGCTCGCGGTCCAGCACATATAGCGGCAGTGCTGCGGCGGTGTCGGCAGTGAAACCAGTGATCTCGCTCATGCGTCAGGTACTCCGGGGTGCGGCAGCGTCGAGGTTGGCATCCAACCAGTCGGCCAGGCCGGTGAGGGTGTCGAACTGCAGGTCCGGCTGCAGCTGCGGATGGGTCCAGGTGGCTGCGTCGCGGTTGATCCAGCAGCCGCGCAGGCCGGCGGCGATCGCCCCGGCCACATCCATTTCGGCGTGGTCGCCGACGTGCAGTACCTGTGCCGGCGCAACACCCAGTCGGGTGCAGGCGGCGTGGAAGATGCTCGCCTCCGGCTTGGCCGCGCCGTGTTCGCGCGCGCCCAGCTGGAAGGCGAAATGATGGGCCAGGCCGATCCGCTCCAGATCGGCATTGCCGTTGCTCAGCGCTGCGACCGGTACACGCGCGGCAATCCGCGCCAGCGCATCGATCGCATCGGGGTAGCATTCGACCTGGTTGCGCGCGGCGAAGAACACTTCATACGCCGGCTCCAGCAGATCCAGGCTGGCACCACTGGTGTGCAGCGCTTCGTGCAGGGTCAGCCGGCGCAGTGCGCTCAGGTCGTGATGAAGGTGCGGATGGGCGTGGTACAGGCGCTCGCGCAGTTCGCGCATTGCCGCCACCGGATACATCTCGGCCGTGGCGGGGCTGTGTTCACGCATCCACTCGTGCAGGACCAGGTCGATGCGGGCGCCGATCGGAGCGAACGGCCACAGCGTGTCGTCAAGGTCGAGGGTGATGGCTTGGACGGGGAAATTCACCCCGCCATTCTACCCCTGCCCGCGCGGGCTTTCATGCGGCGCGGCGGGCGGGGGGCGCTGGGGCAGGGCCAGGTCAGCGCAGGTTGTACGAGCAGGCGATGGTGGTCTGGCCGTCGAACTGCTGCACGTCCAGGTTGTGCCGGCCCACTTCCTTCGTATAGGTGCCCGCCACCGGGTCGGACATCTTCGCCAGTGCCGCGATCTGTTCGACGCTGGCCGAGCTGAAGTACGCGGTGAAACTGTCGATGCCGTCCTCGCCGCTGTCGCCGTCATACGACTGCAGACGGTTCACCGGCTGGCCCAGCACCATCAGCGGCGTGGTCAACCGGAACTCGCCGCTGGATTCGCCGTTCTGCGCCCGCGCCGGGGCCGGTGCCAGCAGCCGGGCCATGGCGTCGAACTGCTTGGGCGTGAGGTGCCGCTTGCAGGTCACCGCGTCGGCAAGCTGGGTGCGTGCCTGGTCGGCAGTCGGGGGTGCAGCGGCGAGCGCGGGAGCGGCAAGGCAGGCCAGGGCAACGCAACGGGTGGCGAAAGAGATCATCCGAACGGATCCATCCGAAAAGGGGGCCATAGTCTGCCACTTCATTCCTGTTTCGGGTTCCGCCATCGGCGTCCTTCATTTACTGATGCCGTTATTCCAGCAGCCGTGCCCAGCCCTGCATGCCGTCCAGGCGTGCCAGCACCAGCTTGATGCAGACCAGCAACGGCACCGCCAGCAGCAGCCCGATCATGCCCCAGGCCCAGCCGAACACCATCAGCGCCAGGATCAGTACCAGTGGCGACAGCTTCATGCGACGGCCCAGCACGATCGGGGTCACCATCTGCCCTTCCAGGGTGTGCAGGCCCAGGTAGGCGGCGGCCGGCAGCAGGGCCTGCAGTGGGTCGCGGAACTCGACGAAGCCCATCAGCAGCATCAGCGCCACGCCGATCAGCGGGCCCACGTAGGGGGCGAAATTCAGCAGTGCGGCCACCGTGCCCCACAGCAACGCCTCCTGCAGGCCGATGCCGAGCAGCATCAGCACGCCAGCGAACACCAGGCCCACCAGCGTGTTGATCACGCTGATGGTCAGCACATAGCGCGAAACCTCGCGCTCGATCGAGCGCAGGATGTCACTGGTGAATCGCTGCTGCTGGCGGTTCGGGAACAGGGCGATGGCCGCGCGCTGCAGGCTCTGCCCATAGATCATGAAGAACAGCGTGAGCAGCACCACCGCCAGCACCGAGGCGGCCAGCCGCGGCGCGCGGGTCAGCATGCGATAGGGGTCGTCCATCTGGGTGCGGATCACCTGCACCTTGTGGTTGCTGTCACCACCGGCCACGCGGGCGAAGTTTTCCGCCGCCTGGTTGGCCTGCTGCACCGGTTTGGTCAGGTCCTGCACCTGGCGGGCGACCTTGCGCAGCTGCTGCGGTGCTTCCTGCGCCCATTCCATGGCCGGGCCGATCAGCTGCACCGCCAGCGAACCGGTCACGCCCAGGCCGGCGCCGAGGATCAGCAGTGCGCCGAGTGCGCGTGGAATCCACAGCTTCTGCAGCAGGCGCAGGATCGGATTGCCGACCAGCGCGAAGAACATCGCCAGCAGCACCGGCAGGATGATGTCCTGTGCCGCCCACAGGGTGTAGCCCACCGCCAGGGTGGCCAGCACCACCAGCGACATCGGTCCGCGCGGGCGCGATGCGGGCGGCAGCGGAACGTCGGGCTGTTCGGGGCCGGCCGGTGACGGGGACAGGAGGGACTCGCTCATCGACGCACCAACCGGGAAGGGGAGCGCATTATCCGCCGGCCGCGATCGGCGCGGCGGATTCCATAGTTCAACGTTCGGACAGCTCGGTGGCCGCTTCGGCCGGACGCGGTCCGCGCAGGTCCGGTTCCGGTCCTGGCTCCGGCACGGAGCGTGGTGCCGGTGCCGGACGTGCTTCGGCAGCGGAGGCCGCCGCCTGTGCCTGTTCGCTGGCCTCGTCGGCTTCTTCGGCCGCGTCGTCGGCGGTGGCTGCGGCCTGCGCCGCCATCGCCGTGGCGAACGCCGCCTGTGCACTGGCGAACAGGTTCGAGACCGAGCCCACCATCTGCAGCCAGCGGGCACCGTTGACCTTGCCCGGCACTTCCAGCTTGCCGGCGATGAAGCCACCGGCCAGGCCGACCACCACGATGCGCAGCGGCGACCAGCCTTTTCGCCAGACGTCGCTGAGCGTGGACCAGTGGTCCTGGGTCTCGCCCAGACGCACGGTCACCACCTGTTCGCAGCGTTTCACCCGCCGTTGCAGCGCGCCGAACTTCATGGCTTGCCCTCGGGCAGCTGCACCTCGGCATCGGGATCGTCTTCGCTGGGTTCGTCGAACAGGCCCAGGCGTGACAGCTGGCGCCGGGTAGCGTGCATGCCGGTGTGGTGGAAGAAGTAGGACACCCGCCAGATCGCATAACCGGTGACGGCCAGGCTCAGCAGCGAGGTGATCAGCAGGGCCTGCAGCCAGCTCAGGCCCCAGCTCTGCAGCAGGGCGATGAGGGTGGCGGCCATCAGCAGCCAGGCCGAGGCACCGAACACGATCGCCACGCCGGCCCAGGCCAGTGCACGACCGAACGCACTGCGTGCCATCGCGAAGTCGGCCGAGGCCAACCGGCGCAGCGAGCGCAGCGTGTGCTTGGCCGAATCGGCAGCGGCACGACCGGCCGCACCGACCTGGCGGATGCTCTCATCCAGCGGCGGGGTGGCCGCTGGATCAGGGGCTTGCGCGTTGTCTTCGCTCACGCCGCGGCTTACTTGTCGCTGCTGCCGCGGGCCAGCTTGGCGATGATCCAGCCGGCAGCGAAGGCAACACCGAACGAGGCCAGCGGACGTTCACGGATCAGCTCCGCGGCGCTGTCGATCAGGTCCTTGCCCTTGTCCATCAGCGCATCCACCTGCTCCTTGGCGGCGGCACCACCGAACTCGGCGGCGGCCAGGCCGGACAGTGCGCTGTCGGACAGTTCAGCCTTGACGTTGGCCTTGCCGATGCGAAGCTCGTCGGTCGCTGCGCCGGTTGCACCCTTGATTGCACCGCCGGCGGCCGACGCGGCCTGCTTCAGGTGGGAACCGGCTTCACCCAGGTGTTCCTTCAGGTTCTCGGTATTGGTGGGGCTCATCGAATCACTCCTGTTGCGATGGGGGAACGGGTGTCGGCGGTGCCGACCTGGACTGACAGCAATAGCATTGCCGGGGTATAGGGGGTGTTACGGCAGGGCGATCAGCGCATCACGAGCTGGCCCTGCTGCTGGCCATTGTTGCGCAGCACGCGTATCACCAGGGTCGGCGGGCGCTGCTGGAAGTTGGCGCGCCAGCTGGCCAGGTCGGCGAATTCGCCCACCGTGGCATCGGTGATGATGTCGCCCTGCTGCAGGCCGTTGCTGGCCGCGCGGCTGCCGCGCTTGACCTCGCTGACCAGCACGCCGCCGACACCGGACTGGCGCAATGACTCGGGCAGGTCGACGAAGGTGGCCCCGGTCAGGCGCGGGTCCAGGCTCTCGCCGGTGACCGCGCGCGCCTGTTCCTTCAACGTTGCCTTGATCTGCAGCGGCTTGCCCTCGCGGCGCACGTCCAGCGTCAATGCGCTGCCGACCGCGGCCAGGCCTTCCACGTTGTGCAGGGCTTCGGCGCTGTCTACACGTTGGCCGTTGGCCGAGACCACCACGTCGCCCGGCTTCAAGCCGGCGGCGGCGGCGGCCGAGCCGGCCAGCACGCGGGTGATCAGTGCACCACGGGTTTCGCCCAGGCCAAGGCCCTGCGCGATCTGCGCGGTCAGGTTCTGGCTTTCCACGCCCAGCGTGCCGCGCACCACCACGCCGTGCTTGACCAGCTGGTCGACCACGCTGCGCGCCAGGTTGGAGGGAATCGCCAGGCCCAGGCCGATGTTGCCGGCCATGCTGCCCTGCGGGTTGAAGCTGGCGGTATTGATGCCGATCAGCTGGCCCTGCAGATCGACCAGTGCGCCACCCGAGTTGCCCGGGTTGATCGACGCATCGGTCTGGATGAAGTTCTGGTAGCCCAGCCCGCGGATACCGCTGCGGCCCACCGCCGAGACAATGCCCGACGTGACCGTCTGGCTGAAGCCGAACGGGTTGCCGATGGCCACCACGAAGTCGCCTACCCGCAGCTGGTCGCTGTTGCCGAGCTTGATGTCGGTCAGGTTCTGCGCCGGGATGCGGATCAGCGCGATGTCGGTATCGCGGTCCGAACCGAGGAATTCGGCCTTGACCGTGCGCCCGTCGGCCAGTGTCACCTGTACGTCATCGGCGTTGTCGATGACATGGTGGTTGGTCAGTACCAGGCCCTCCTTGGCGTCGATGATCACGCCCGAGCCCAGCGATTCGTTGATGCGTTCCTGCGGGATGTCCGGGAACAGGCGGCGGAAGAACGGGTCGTTGAAGAAGGGGTTGCGCACGCGCACCACCTGCTTGGTGTTGACGCTGACCACTGCCGGCATCGCCTTCTCCAGCATCGGTGCCAGCGACGGCACCGCCTGTCCGGCTACCGAGGCGGGCAATGCCGCCGTGGTCGGCAGCACCGCTGGCAGCGGCGCGGCATCGGCACGGTTGTCCAGGTGGGCATTGATGCCGGTGGCAACGAAGCCACCGAAGGCGGCGGCGATTGCGAGCGTGAGCAGGGTGGGAAGCGGTCGCATGGGAGTCGGTTCGCTGGCGTGGGTGGGGGCGGTTCGGCCCTACGGTAAAACAAGCTGAATGAGTGTGTCGCGATCTGGATAAATGCGCCATGAAAACCCGGCGCCCCGAACGTGGGTCGGCATCGCCATCTGTGGGGCGGTACCGACAGCATAGGGCGTGCTTCTCAACGTGCCGACGTCTGCCGAAGCGCATGTGGATACAGGCCGATACTTGCGCAGTTCTGCGCATCCTGGTGCCGCGATGCGCCATATCGCACGCCTTTCGCTGTATTCGGACTGGTGCACGCAGGCAGCACCTGCCGCTACCCGGATCGTGCGGCGCAGCACTGAAAAAAAGGGGTTTCCTGTCAACCCACTGCGCTCGCGAGGGCGCCCGGCTACACCATTGCCGTCGCATCAGATGCGATTGCTCGCGCGCGCCCCGTTCCACGATCGTCAATGTCGGTATAGCATCGCCCCGTTTTGATACTTAAGGCCCCCAGGAGGGCAACATGAGCAACGGTAATGGTGTGTCGGTCGTGACCGACGCCGTCGAGAACGTCAAAGAAACCGCCACCAACGTTGGCGAGACCATCGCCCACGCTGCCGAAGACGCAGTGAAGTCGGTCAAGAAGACCGTCAAGCGCGCCACCAAGGCTGCCGGTACCCGCGTTGCCAAGGCCAAGAAGGCCGTGGCCAAGGTCGAGAAGACCGTTGCCAAGAAGGCCGAGAAGGCTGCCAAGTCGGTGGGCAAGACTGTTGCCAACGCCAAGAAGAAGCTGGAAGCCGCCAAGAAGAACGCCAAGGCCGAAGCCGCTGCCCTGAAGAAGGAAGTGGCCAAGAAGAAGGCAGCTGCAGGCAAGGCTGTGACCAAGAAGGCCGCCGCTGCCAAGAAGACCACCAAGGCCGCCACCAAGGCTGCCGGCAAGAAGGTCGCTACCGTGAAGAAGGCCGCCACCAAGAAGGCTGCCGTCGCGAAGAAGACCGTTGCCAAGAAGACCGCGGCCGCCAAGAAGGTTGTCGGCAAGAAGGTCGCTACCGCCAGGAAGGCCGTGGCCAAGAAGACCGTCGCCGCCAAGAAGGTCGCTGGCAAGAAGGCCGTGGCTGCGAAGAAGGTTGTCGGCAAGAAGGTTGCCGCCACCAAGAAGGTCGCCACCAGGAAGACCGCTGCCGCCAAGAAGGTTGTGGGCAAGAAGGCTGCTGTCGCCAAGAAGGCCGTCGGCAAGAAGACCGCCGCTGCCAAGAAGGTTGTCGGCAAGAAGACCGCCGTTGCCAAGAAGGCAGTTGGCAAGAAGGTTGCCGCCACCCGCAAGAAGGTTGCCGCCACCCGCAAGACGGTCGCCAAGAAGGCTGCGCCGCTGAAGAAGGTCGCCGCCAAGAAGGCTCCGGCCAAGAAGGCCGTGCGCAAGGTCGCCAAGCGCAAGTAATCGCGCCGTGACCGAAGGCCCTGCCACCCCCGGGGTGGTGGGGCCTTTCGCGTTTCTGGGACGCGGTCTGGGGCAAGATGCAGGTTGTTCCCGCCGGAGCCCCGGGCATGCGTGGTATCGACTTCAGTTCCTGGCAGGGCGTGCTGTCCACCCTGGCCGGCCTGGTCCTGATCACCCTGCTGGGCGTGGGCATCCGCCTGCTGGTGATGCAGACCCTGCAACAGCGCCGCGAGCGCGAGAACCGGCAGATCAATGAACGGCTGCGCACACTGATGGCGGCCTACAAGACCCTGGGCGGTTCGTTCACCGGCGAACTGGGTGTGGATCCCAGCCATCGCCGTGACCTGCGCCAGCGCGAGGATGCCGAGGGCATCGCCGAGCCCCGTTCGGATCGCGCGCGCCGCATTCGTGATGCCGTTGAAGCGGCGTTGTCGGACATCCTGCTGCTGGGCACCGACGAACAGGTGCGGCTGGCCGCGCGTGCCGCCAATGAACTGGCACAGGGGCGGCCGGTACATACCCACGAACTGGTGGTCTCGCTGCGCGACTTCGTGCGCGAAGCGCTGGATCTGGCGCCGATTCCGGCCGACCTGCAGATACCGCCGCAGGGGCCGACCCGGCCGGGTGGCGCCAGTGGCGGCGGCAAGGGCCGCAACGAGGGCGATGCCAAGGGCGGTCGTGCGGGTGGAGGAGGTGGCGGTGGCGGAATGGGCGCTGGCATGGGGGGTGTCGGCCTCGGCGCCGGCGCCGCTCTGGGCGCCGGCCATGCGTCTGCCAGCGATGAAACGGACGCGCGCTGAGCACGTCCGCCCGGTTCAGCGCGTCAGCTCGTAGAGCGGCACGAAGCCGCCGTAGATCATCCGCGCGCCGTCGAACGGCATCGGATTCTTCGCAGGATCAAACCGCGGGTCTTCCATCATCTTCTTCATGCCGGCGTCGCGGGTCGGCTTGTCCGGCCATTCGATCCAGGAAAACACCACCGTCTCGTCCGGCGTGGCTTTCACTGCGCCGAAGAAGTCGGTGGTCTTGCCGTGCGGCACGTCATCGCCCCAGCACTCGACCACGCGCAGCGCGCCGTATTCGATGAAAACGGGATCTCCTGTGCGTGCGTGGGCGAGGAACTTCTCCTTGTTGGCGGTGGGCACCGCCAGGACGAAACCATCGATGTAGCTCATTGCCTGCCTCCGGATGGACCGTGCCGCATGCACGGCCTTCAAGTACCCGACGAACCAGGGCGTCGTGGATCGACACCCTGTGTGCGCCTGTTCAGCCCGGGCCACCGGGCAGCGGCGCCAGCACCGTATCCGGTGGCTGCTGGCCGGCCAGGTGGCGCACGAAGTAGTCCCACATGCGGTGCGTGTAGGTGGCGTCGTTGCGGAACAGTTCGTGGTCCTGCCGGGCCAGGTACAGCAGGTCGTAGCTGCGCTGGGCCTTGTTCAGGGCGGCGGCCAGCTGCAGGGTCAGCGCCGGTGGCGCGTTCTCGTCCAGTTCGCCATAGACCAGCAGCAGATGCCCGCGCAGGTTGCCGGCCAGTGCCGCATTGTCGAGCCCGGCAAAGGGCGCCGGCACGCCTTCGGCAGTGGGCGTGGCCGGCAGCACCCCACCGAACAGCCGGTCCATGCCGTGCAGGGCGCCGCCGTACATACCCTGGAAATTGTGGCTGCCAGCCGAGGCCACGCCCACCTTGTAGAACGTGGGATAGCGCAGCAGGGCGCGCGCTGCACTATAGCCGCCGAACGAATGCCCGTAGATGCCGACCCGCTCCAGGTCGATGCCCGGGTAGCGTTCGCCCAGCTGGCGCAGCGCAGCCACATGGTCATCCAGCTGCACATCGGCGGCGCGCAGGAAGCTGCTGTCATGGAACGCCTTGTTGCGGCCACCGGTGCCGCGCGCATCGATGCTGACCACCATGAAGCCGAGTTCGGCCAGGCTGGCGCGGGATACCGGATTCAGGGCAGACACCGCCTCGGCGTAGGTCACCGGCGCATTGCTGATGAAGGAACCACCGTACATCGCGTCGATCACCGGGAAGCTGCCATCATCGCGATAGTCGCGGGGCAGGTAGACGGTGGCGAAGATCGGCGTGCGTCCATCGGCGGCCAGCAGCCGTTCGCGCCGTGGTGCGCGCCAGCCGGCAGCAACGATCGCGCTGTCATCGGCTGTTTCCAGCACCATCACTTCACGTCCGTCATCGCTGGCCCGCAGCACGGTGCGTGGTGGCTGGTCGAGACGGGAAACGGTATCCACCAGATACCCACCGCCAGGCGACAGCGCCTGGGGAGCGCGCCCCCCGAACAGCGCGCCGGTACCGGCATCGGCCATGTGGTCGTTGCCATCGGCGGCCAGGCGCTGGATCGGACCGCCCTGCAGCGATACCCGGTACAGGCCGCGCACGTAGGGGTCGCCACCGTCGACGCCACCGGCGCTGAAGTACGCCCAGCCACCCGCAGCGTCCACACCCAGCAGGTCGCGCACCACCCATTTGCCGCGGGTGAGCTGGCGCAGCACCTTGCCATCGGACAGGCGCACCCGGTACAGATGGCCCCAGCCATCGCGCTGCGAGAACCACACGGCGGTGTCCTGCCCGGGCAGGATGGCCACCGCTGGCCGGTTGTAGGAATACACGTTGAGCTGGAGGCGAGTGTCGCTGGCTTCTTCCACAACCGTGCGCAATGCACCGCTGTTGGCATCGATCTCCACCAGGCGCAGCCTGCGCGGCGTGCCGAAGTGCGCGATCACGGCATACAACCGATCGCCGTCCCAACCCAGGATGCCGGCCTCACTGAGCGTGTTCCAGCCCTCGGGCAGCGCGATGTCATGCTGCCTGCCGCTGGGGATATCGATCACATACAGGCTGTCGCATACCTGCTGTGCATCGCCCAGTACCCCCAGCTTCACGGTATGCACGCGCGGCCGCGCGCTGTGGGTCGGGCTGCTTTCCAGATAGGGATAGTCCTGCAGCGCGCGCTCGTCGTAGCGGATGCCGGCTGCGTAACGGCCATCGGGTGACCAGCTCACCGCAAACGGTCGTGCCGGCATCCGGCCCAGACGGCGTGGAATGCCGCGCAGGGTGAAGTCCGGCAGTACGCCATAGCCATGCCCAGCTTCACCGCCCTGGGTCAGTAGCTGCGGCGCCGCTCCAGAGCGCTGCAGCCACAGGTTGTGGTCGCGTACCTGCAGCCAGGCATCACCGCCGGGCGACGGCAGTGCATCAGCCGGCGGCAACGCCTGTTGTGCGGCCGTGCACTGCAGGCGTGGCCATTGGCAGTTGATCTCCGCCTCGCCGTTGAACTGCAGGCGCAGGCCATCATCCAGTACCTGCACGTTGTTCAAGCGCAGGCGTGGCCCGCTGGCACCCAGAGGTGCAACTGCGGCGTCCAGCGCATCGGGTTCGAACAGGATCTGGCGCGTAGCCTGGATTGGATCGACCAGTATCGCCTGGCGCCGGCCCTGTGTGTCTTCGCGTTCGTACCAGAAGCGCCCATCGGCCAGCCACTGGGGCAGGACCGATGCATTGCGCAGCGCACCGCGCAGATGACTGTCATGCACGCGTTCGGCGCGCTGGTAGTCAGCCGCCTGCAGCGCGTGCGCAGCATGGATCGGAAACAGGGAAGCGCAGGCCACGAGGGCGGCGCGAACAGGCATCAGCAGCGGATCGGAAACGTGCAAGGCAACCTCCTGTTGCAATCGACAACGAATCACAAATGCACGCGCGCCGCGCGCGTATGCCAGACGCAGCCTGAATCAAGCCAAAAAATTCAGCAATGCGAAGACCGCTGTTTTCAGGGAGCGTTGTGGCGAATAACGGAGAATTTACATTCCCGATGCGATGGCGCCCTGGCGCTGCTGCACACCATAAGAAAGTAAAGGTGTACCCCCATGAAGAATTCGCTGATTGCTCTGGCCCTGGCCGCTGCCCTGCCGTTCACCGCCTCGGCTGCTGAGAACCTGTCCTACAACTATGCCGAAGCCGACTACGCCAAGACCGACATCGACGCGTTCAAGGCCGACGGCTGGGGCGTGAAGGGTTCGTACGGCTTCCTGCCGAACTTCCACGCTTTCGGTGAGTACAGCCGCCAGGAAATCGACCACACCAACATCAAGCTGGACCAGTGGAAGATCGGCGCCGGCTACAACGTTGAAATCGCCCCGACCACCGACTTCGTTGCCCGCGTTGCTTACCAGAAGCGCGACCAGAAGCACGGCCTGGACTTCAACGGCTACAGCGCTGAAGCGGGTATCCGCACCGCCTTCGGTGCCCACGCCGAAGTCTACGGCATGGTCGGCTACGAAGATTTCTCGAAGAAGCACGGCATCAATCCGGAAGGCCAGTGGTACGGTCGCCTGGGTGGCCAGGTCAAGCTGAACCAGAACTGGGGCATCAATGGCGAGCTGAAGATGAACCGCGACGGCGACAAGGAATACACCGTCGGCCCGCGTTTCAGCTGGTAATAGCTACCTCGGCGCGCCTGCGCGCTGACGATGCCTCGACAGGCCCGGCTTATGCCGGGCCTGTTGCGTTTTGACGACCCGAAACCGCAGCTGAGCATATTCCGGGGCCACTGCTGCGTTGCAATAAATTGGATTCCGCTGCTCCCGGCGCGGGCCTACGGTGGGCACTTCGTACCGTCGGATCCATGTGATGCCGCCTGCCGTTCCCGCTCTGCCCCTCGATCGGCCCCTCGATCGGCCCCGCCGCCTGGCAATGCTGGCGCCGCATCCCGTGCTGCGCCTGGGGGTGGAGGTGGTGCTTTGCCAGCACGGTGGCGTGCAGGTCTGTGGCAGCTTCACCCGCGAAGGTGATCTGCTCGATCTGCTGCAGCGCCAGCCGGATGGCATCGACCTGTTGCTGATCGACCTGCTGGCGCCGTGCGGACCCGAACAGGGCCTGGCCCTGTTGCGGCTGTTGTCGCGGCGCTGGCCGCTGCTGCCGGTGCTGGTGCTGTCTGCGCACTGCAATGCCAGCACGGTGACCATGGCGATGCAGGCCGGCGCGCGCGGCTTTCTGTCCAAGGGAACCACGCCGGAGATGCTGCGGCGCGCAGTTGACGTACTGGCGCGTGGCGGCCGCTTCGTGCCCCCGGAGTTGCGCACGCAGTTGAGCCGATCGCGCATGCGGCGCACACCGGCGCCGGTGCTCACGCCCTTGAGCCGACGCGAGCGCGAGGTGCTCCGGCTGGTCCTGCAGGGCTGCACCACCGGGGAGGTGGCGCGGCGCTTCGGGCGCACGGCCAGTACGGTCAGCACGCAGAAGCGGACCGCCTACGAGAAGCTGGGCATCCACAGCGATGGTGAGCTGTTCCGCATCCGGCACCTGCTCGAATGCGGATGAGCGGGCTTACTCGCCCTGGTACTGTTTCTCTTCCACCAGCGCCGAACCGGCCACGCGGTTGATCTCGTTCTTCACCTGCACGCGCTCGCCATTGGTGCCATAGACACCGCGTGCCAGCTGGATGAAGGCATCGTCGAACACCTGGGCCGCTTCCTTGTCGCGCAGCTGGTCCTGGATGTCCCACATGCGCTCGTTGATCGCCTTCAGCTGCTGCTTCAACGCGGCCAGCGCCGGCTGTGCCTGCAGCTGCTGCTGCAGCAACGGCAGCAGGCCGTCCAGCTCGGTGCGCACGTTGCTCAGCTTGGCTGCATCGTCGATGCGCTCGGCCTTGATCTCGAGAATGGTGATCTTGTCGATCAGCTCGCCGATCGATACCGGGGTCAGGATGGCGTCCACGCGGTTGGTTCCTGGAAACAGGGCGCCATGATACCGCGCTGCTGGCATGTGGCCCCGATCCACGGGATTTACGCCGAATTTGCGCCACGGGCCCGGCAGCACCCTCGATCCGTTACGGCCACCGCCTCGACACTGCGTTCCCGGCGGCGTGACCGCCTTCGACGAGGAACACAGTGCAGTGAACAGCAAGGGGATGATGGCGGCGGTGGTGGCCGCCCTGGCAGGGCTGCTCGGGATCGGCAGCGCGCAGGCACAGGTACAGGTCAGTGGCAGTGCGGCGTTGACCAGTGACTACGTGTGGCGTGGCAGCTCGCAGAGCGACGGCGACCCGGCGGTGCAGGCGGGCGCGAAGGTTTCGATCCCATCGGGTTGGTACGCCAGCGTGTGGGGCTCCAACGTTTCGTTCAAGCCGGACAACGGCGCGCGCAGCGAGTTCGACCTGGTGGCGGGCTGGTCCGGTGCGCTGGCCCCGGACTGGACGCTGGATGCCAACCTGACCCGCTATATGTACCCGGGCACCGGCCGCGCGCTGGACTGGACCGAACTCAATACCACCGTGACCTGGAAGCAGCGCGCCTGGTTGCAGGTCGCCCATTCCAGCGATGCATTGGCCGGCGGCCATCGCGGCACCTATGCCCAGTTGGGCGTGCGGGTACCGCTGCACGAGCGGTTCCGCCTGGAGGCGGCGGTGGGCCAGTATTGGCTGGCCACCGCGCAGGGTCCGGATTACCTGCATGGCCAGCTCAGTGCCATCGCCTCGCTGACCCAGGCATGGGAGCTGCGTGCCACCGTGCATGACACTGACAGCGCGGCCAAGCGCCTGTTCCCGGGCAATGCCGGGGGGCGTTGGGAGCTGGCGCTGCAGGGCAGCTTCTAGTTCGACGACACCGCCTGGCGCGCACGCAGCGCGCCGGGCAGCCACAGCAGCAGGGCCAGCACGGCCACCGTGGCACCGGCCACGCAGACGCCGGTCCAGCCGAAGCGCTGGTAGACCTGCGCCGACAACAGCGAACCCAGCGAACCGCCGATGAAGTAGCCGGTCATGTAGCCTGCATTGAGGCGGTTGCGTGCGGCTGGTTGCAGCGCATAGATCAGGTTCTGGTTGCTGACGTGCAGCAGCTGCGCGGCCAGGTCCAGCACCACTACGCCGACCAGCAGCGCCAGCAGCGAGTGTGCCGACAGCCCCAGCGGCAGCCACGAGAGCAGCAACAGCACCAGCGCGATGGCGGTGGCGCGGCCGGTCTGCCCGCGGTCGGACATGCGGCCGGCCAGGCCAGCCGCCAGCGTGCCGGCGGCGCCGACCAGTCCGAACAGGCCGATGGTGGCGTCGCTGTAGGCGTAGGGCGGTTGTGCCAGCAGGAACGCCAGTGGCGTCCAGAAGATCGCGAACATGGCGAAGCTGCAGGCGCCAAGCAGCGTGCGCTGGCGCAGCACGGGTTCCTGTACGAACAGCACACCGATCGAGCGCAGCAACGCGAAGTAGCCAAGGCCGGCGCTGTGGTGGAAGCGCGGCAGGCCGCGCTGCAGTGCCAGCGCGGTCAGTACCAGGGTGCCGGCGGCGATCGCGTACACCAGGCGCCAGTCGCCCAGGCTGGAAAGCAGGCCGGCCACGGTACGTGCCAGCAGGATGCCCAGCAGCAGGCCACTCATCAACGTGCCGACCACGCGACCACGATGCTCGGGCGCCGCCAGCGTGGCGGCGAACGGCACCAGCACCTGGGCCACCACCGAGAACAGGCCGGTGATCGCGGTGCCCACCAGCAGCCAGGTCAGCGACGGCGCACAGGCACTGATCACCAACCCGCCCGCCGACAGCAGGCTCATTACCACGATCAGGCGGCGGCGTTCGAACAGGTCTCCCAGCGGCACCAGCAGGATCAGTCCGGCGGCATAGCTCAGCTGTGCGGCAGTAACCACCATGCCAACCTGGCCGAACGGCACACCGAAGGCATCGGCAATGGTGTGCAGCAGCGGCTGCGCATAGTAGTTGCTGGCCACGGCCACGCCGGTAGCCACCGACATCAGCAGCACCTGCCATCGGTGCAGAGGGGGGAGGGACGGACTCACGCGGTGTTCCAGAGAAGCGGGGTGCACAGTGTCCGCCTGCTGCAGCGATGATGGAAATGAATCATCATCATCCCTGTCATCTGGAAACGAGATAGCAGGGTGAACCTCAAGCAGCTCGAGTTTGCCGTCGCCCTGGCCGAGGAAGGCAACTTCACCCGCGCCGCCGAACGCTGCCATGTGGTGCAGTCCGCACTCAGCCACCAGATCGCCGCACTGGAGCAGGAACTGGGCACGCCGCTGTTTGAACGCCTGCCGCGCCAGGTGCGGGCCACCGCCGCCGGTGAGGCCATGCTGGTGCATGCGCGGCAGGCCTTGGCCAGCCTGCGCCATCTGCGTGCCGACGTGGCGGCGGTGAGTGGCGAGGTGCGTGGGCTGCTGGCGATCGGGCAGATTTCCTCGCTGACCGGCATCGACGTGGTGGCGATGCTGGCCGCCTTCCAGCAGGTGCACCCGCAGGTGGAATTCCAATTGCGGGTGGACAAGAGCGAGGACCTGATCGCGCAGGTGCAGTCGCGCGACCTGGATGTGGCGCTGGTCGGGTTGTCACCCTCGGCTGGCCTGGACGGGGTCTGCCACCAGATGCTGCAGGAAGAAGACCTGGTGGCGGTGCTGGCGCCGTCGCACCGCCTGGCCCGGCGCAAGCGGCTGCCATTGACCGAATTGCAGGACGAGGCGCTGGTCGACTTCCCGCGCGGCACCGGTGCGCGGCGGCAGACCGACGATGCCTTCGCTGCCGCTGGCCTGCCGCACACCGTGCGTTTCGAGGTCAATCTGATGGAACTGATCGAGCGCTTCGTCCGCCATGGGCTGGCGGTTGGCATCGTGCCGACGTTGATTGCCGAAGGCTTCCAGGGCGTGGTGCAGATTCCGCTGCAGCCGACCCCGACCCGCCGCGTGCACCTGGTCTGGCAGCGGCTGCCGACACCGGCGGCGCGGGTGTTCGTCGAGGCCGTGCTCAGCCGCGCAGGCGCAGGCTCAGGCCCTTGAGGAAATTGCGCAGCATCTGGTCCAGGCAACGCCGGTAGTTGGTGTGGCCGGGCTGGCGGAACAGCGCGCCCACTTCCGACTTGGACACGTTGAAACCGGCGCTGGCGAAGATCTCCATCAGATCGACGTCGCGCAGCTGGAACGCCACGCGCAGCTTCTTCAGCACCAGGTTGTTGTCGATGCGGGTTTCCACCGCACGCTGCGGCTGGCTCTCGTCGCGACCGCGCAGGTGCACGATCAGGCCATCGAGGAAGTGCGCCAGCGCGCTGTCGCTCATCGCCTCGAAACCGGCTTCGTCCTCGCGGCGCAGCCAGGCCTTGACCTGCTCGGGATCCACGGCGAAGGCCGGGTCGGCCATCTGGCACAGGGTCACCACGTGGTGGTCGCCCAGGTCCAGGGAGTAGCGCACGCTGCGCAGGACATCGTTGTTGATCATGGCCCAATTGTAGCGGCCCCTGGCGTGTCACCGGATTGTCATCGAACTGCAGCATCGTGGGCACTCGTTCGCTGGGACCCTTGCATGCGCCGGTATCTGTTTTCCGCACTGCTGCTCGCCAGCAGCTTCGCTGCCTTCGCCCAGGACCGCTTCGTACCCGTCGAGCGGCGCCTCAGTGCATCCCAACTGGCCGAGGTCGGGCTCAGTCCGGCGCAGTTGCAGGCACTGAACCGGGTACTGCGCGAGGCCGAGCGCGCGGCCACCGGGCCGACGGCAGCGGTGGCCCCCGCCGCTGCGCCGCTGCCTGCCAATGTGCCGGCACCGGCAGCAATGCACTTGGGCCTGGAAGAAGGACCGGTCAATGCACGCGTGGTCGGAGAGGTCGCAGGCTGGCAGCCCGGCACGCTGTTCACCCTTGATAACGGCCAGCAATGGCAGGTGATGAAGGGGCAGATGAAGCTGCGCAAGGTGCTGCAGTCGCCGCAGATCGCCGTTGTTCCAGGAATTTCCGGGCGCTGGTTCTTGCAGGTCGACGAAGACCTGCCCAAGGCCCGGGTATTCCGCGTGCGCTGAGCCGCGCACGCCTCGGGCGTGGTCAGCCGGCATCGGCAACGCAGGGGCCGGCCGACGGTGACAGAATGGGCGTCCGGTTTTCCCCCCCCTGGAGTTGCCTGATGACCCGCACTGTCCTGATTACCGGCGCCACGTCCGGCTTCGGCGCCGCCGCCGTCCACCGCTTCGCCCAGGCGGGCTGGAAGGTGATCGCCACCGGCCGCCGCGGTGAACGCCTGCAGCCGCTGGTCGAGCGCTACGGCAAGGACGTGGTGCACGCGGCTGCCTTCGACATCCGCGATCCGGTGGCGATGGAAGCCGCGTTGCTGGCACTGCCGCCGGCCTTCGGCGAGATCGATCTGCTGGTCAACAATGCCGGCCTGGCGCAGGGCACCGCGCCGGCACAGAGCGCCAGGCTGTCGGACTGGATCACGATGATCGACACCAACATCACCGCGCTGGTGACCCTGACCCATCGCCTGCTGCCGCAGCTGGTGGAGCGCAAGGGCGCGATCATCAACATTTCCTCGGTGGCCGGCGTCTACCCGTATCCGGGCGGCAACGCCTACGGTGGTACCAAGGCCTTCGTCAGCCAGTTCTCGCTGGGCCTGCGTTCGGACCTGCATGGCACCGGCGTGCGCGTGACCACGATCGAGCCGGGCATGGCCGAAACCGAGTTCACGGTGGTGCGTACCCATGGCGACCAGGCGGCGTCGGACAAGCTCTATACCGGCGCCAACCCGATGACCGCCGAAGACATCGCCGAACAGATCTTCTGGGTAGCCAGCCTGCCGCCGCACCTGAACATCAATCGCCTTGAACTGATGCCGGTCAGCCAGTCCTTCGCCGGTTTCCAGGTCGCCCGCGAAGGCTGACCTGCTTCGCGGGTCCTGTAGAGCCGAGCCTATGCTCGGCTTCGTCTGGATTCAGCCGAGCATGGCTCGGCTCTACAGAAACGAAAAAGCCGGGCAATGCCCGGCTTTTTCGTTCACAGCGGCAGGCTTACTGCGCCTTGATCGCCATCGCCTGCAGGCCGGTGCCGTCCAGCTTCTGCTTGGCTTCGGACAACTCGCCGGCACTGCCATACGGCCCCATGCGCACGCGGTACACGGTCTTGCCGTTGATCTGCGCCGATTCCACGCGTGCCGCCAGGCCCATCATCGCCAGCTTGGCCTTGGTCGCTTCGGCATCGCCGGAGGCACCGAACGCACCCGCCTGCAGGATGTAGCGGGCGTTGTCGGCGGCGGCCGGCGCAGCAGCGGCCGGGGTACTGGCCGCGGTCGGCGGGGTTTCCGCGCGCGCTGCCGGAGTGGCGGCGGCGGCGCTGGTCGACGCCGTCGGCGTGCTGGCCGGAGGCGTTGCCGCAGCCGGGCGTTCGCTCAGCGGTGCCGGCAGCGGACGGCTGGTGGCGGTTACCGGTGCGGTGCTGGCCACGCTGGCGGTTGCTGTCGGTGCCGGTGCAGCGGCGGCGGCCGGAACCGGCTTGCCTTCCAAAGCCGCCTGCGCGCGCTGCGCTTCGGCCTTGGCCCGGCGCTGGTCTTCGGCACGCGCGCTGGCGGCCAGTTCGGCGTCGGACATTTCAACTTCCTTGCCCGGCAGCAGGGTGTAGAAGTCGTACTGGGTGGCGGCCGGCTTCTCCGGTTCGGCCGGCTTCGGCGTGGCCGGCTGCGCGGCCGGCTGGGCGCCAACATCGCTGTCGGCATCCGCGACCGGGGCCGGCTGCGCGTTCGGGTTCGGCTGCGGACCGGCGCGAAGGAAGCCATCGCCTTCGCCCTTGAACAGGTTCGGCGCCGCCAGGAACACCACGGCTGCAATCGCCACGCCAGCGACCAGCCACACCCATCCGGGTGTTCCCTGGCTGCTGCTGTTGCGTCGTGCCTGGTTTTTGCCGCGTCGTGCTGCCATGTGTACTGCGTCTCCTGATGCTTACATTTTTTCCGGGGCGCTGACGCCCAGGAGTTCGAGGCCGTTGGCCAGCACCTGGCGCGCGGCGCAGGCCAGGGTCAGCTTGGCGTTGCGGTCGGCGGCGTCATCCACCAGCACCGGCGTCCCGTGATACCACGTGTGGAACGCGTGCGCCAATTCACGCAGGTACTGCGCCACCAGATGCGGTTCCAGCGCCACGCCGGCCGCCTCCACCACTTCCGGGTACCGCGAGATCTCGTTCATCAGCAGCAGCGAAGCGTCGTCGGCCAGGCGGCCGAGGTTGGCCAGGCCGTTGCCCTGTTCGTACACCAGGCCCTTCTCCTGCGCCTGGCGCAGCAGGCTGCAGACGCGGGCGTGCGCGTACTGCACGTAGAACACCGGGTTGTCGTTGCTCTGCTGGCGGGCCAGGTCGATGTCGAAGGTCAGCTGCGAATCGGGCTTGCGCGCGATCAGGAACCAGCGGGTGGCATCGCGGCCGGCTTCCTCGATCAGGTCGCGCAGGGTGAAGTAGCTGCCGGCACGCTTGGACAGCTTCACTTCCTCGCCGCCACGCATGACGGTGACCATCTGGTGCAGCACGTATTCCGGCCAGCCCTGCGGAATGCCCACTTCCATCGCCTGCAGGCCGGCGCGCACGCGCGCCAGCGAGCCGTGGTGGTCGGCACCCAGTTCGGTGATCGCGCGCTCGTAGCCGCGCTGCCACTTGGACAGGTGGTAGGCCACGTCCGGCACGAAGTAGGTGAAGGTGCCGTCGGACTTGCGCATCACGCGGTCCTTGTCGTCACCGAAGTCGGTGCTGCGCAGCCACAGCGCGCCACCTTCTTCATAGGTATGACCCGACGCCTGCAGCTTGGCCACCGCTTCGGCTACCTTGCCGTCGGCGTACAGCGAGCTTTCCAGGAAATAGATGTCGAAGTCGACTCCGAACGCGGCCAGGTCCAGGTTCTGCTCGTTGCGCAGGTAGGCCACCGCAAACCGGCGGATCGCCTGCATGTCGTCCGGGTCCTTGGCGCCGACCACGGTGCTGCCTTCCAGGTCGACGCTGGCGCCGGCCATGTAGGCGCGGGCGACGTCGGCGATGTATTCGCCGCGGTAGCCACCTTCCGGCCAGCCGTCCTGGTCCGGCGCGATGCCCTTGATCCGCGCCTGGGTGGACAGCGCCAGGTTCTCGATCTGCACGCCGGCGTCGTTGTAGTAGAACTCACGCTTGGCGTTCCAGCCGTTGGCGTCGAGCACGCGCGCCACGCAGTCGCCGATCGCCGCCGCGCGGCCATGGCCGACATGCAGCGGGCCGGTCGGGTTGGCTGACACGTACTCCACGCCCACCGTGCGGCCATTGCCGGACAGATTGCGGCCGTAGTCGTGGGCTTCCTTGATGACCGAGGCGGCTTCGCGCTGGTACGCGGCCGGGGCCAGGTGGAAGTTGATGAAGCCGGGGCCGGCGATCTCGACCTTGCTGACGTCCTCGCTGCGCGGCAGCGCCTCGACCAATGCCTGTGCCAGTGCGCGCGGATTGCTGCGCGCGGCCTTGGCCAGCAGCATCGCGGCGTTGGTGGCGAAGTCGCCGTGGTCGCGGGTCTTCGGGCGCTCGACCACGAAGTCCGGCGGCAGGGAGTCGGCGGGCAGGGTGCCATTGGCGCGCAAGGCTTCGATGCCTTGGCTGATCAGGGCGCGGAGGAGATTTTTCACGAGGCCTGCTGTGAGAATGAGCGGCGGAATCGCCCATTTTAGCGCAGATACCCGCGCCCACGCTGACCAGAACATGCCTGTGGGGGCGGCCGATGGCGCCTGAAGGGGCCGTGCTCAGCCGAACAGGCGCGGCTGGGGCGCGGACAGAAGTCCCCGTTCAGCAAATGAAACGGGACGGCCCTCGCCCACCACGAAGTGGTCCAGCAGGCGCACGTCCACCATCGCCAGCGCCTGCTGCAGTTCGTCGGTGATGCGGGTATCGGCGCTGGAGGGTTCCGGGTCGCCGGAAGGGTGGTTGTGGCTGAGGATCACCGCCGCTGCGTTGTGCAGCAGGGCGCGCCGCACCACTTCGCGGGGGTAGACCGGTGCGGCGTTGATGGTGCCGTGGAACAGTTCCTCGCAGGCGATCAGGCGGTGGCGATTGTCCAGGAACAGGGCCATGAAGATCTCCCGTGCCTGCCCCCGCAGGCGGTGCTGCAGATAGCGTCCGACCGCGGCCGGGTTGTTGCCGACCGCTTCGCCGTGTTCCAGCTCGGCGGCCAGGTAGCGGTGGGCCAGTTCCAGCCCAGCAACCAGGGTACAGCTGCGCGCCGGACCCAGCCCGGGCAGGCGCGCCAGCTCCCGCGCGGGGCGATCGAGCAGCACCCGTAACGGGCCATGCGCCTGCAGCAGGTCGCGCGCGGTCTGCACGGCATCGCGGCCACCGAACCCGGAGCCGAGAAACAGGGCCAGCAGCTCGGCGTCGGAAAGTGACGTGGGCCCGCGCGCGATCAGCTTCTCGCGGGGGCGTTCCTGTTCGGGCCAGTCGTGGATGGGCATGCCTGCATCATCGCCAGCTTCGGCGGCATCTCCCATCGGGGCTTGCCGCGGGCCCGGGTCGGTCGATGCCTCAGTCGCGCCGGGTCTGCAGGTAGTCGAACAGTTCCTGGTTGTTCTGCAGGCCCAGCTTGCGCTTGGCTTCGGCCTTCTGCCGGCTGATGGTCTTCGGGCTGCGCCCACAGCGCTCGGCGACCTGGTTCACGTTGAGACCGGCCGCCAGCAGCTCCAGCACTTCCTGCTCGCGTGCCGACAGCGGCGCCGGCTCGCGCGGAAACAGCAGGTCGCGTGCCTGCAGGTGGTGGCGCAGCTGCTGGGAGACGAATACCTGCCCCGCCATCGCGGCGTTCAGCGCCTGGGGCAGTTCGGCGAAATCGGCGCACTTGTCGACCAGGCCACTGATGCCCTCCCGCAGCAGTCCGTCCAGCAGGCCGGGATGACGGGCGCCGGTCAGCACCACCACCGGCAGGCCAGGGCGGCGCATGCGCAGCGCGTCGATCAGCTCCGGACCGTCCGGGCCGGCACCCGGCATCGAGAGGTCGGTCAGCACCGCATCGCAGTCGTGCTGGTCCACCAGCTCCAGCAGCTGGGCGCCGTCACGCGCACTGCCGACGATGTCCATCAGGTGGGTCTGCAGCACGACACGGATGCCATGCAGGACCACGGGATGGTCGTCGGCGATGATGATGCGTGGATGCACGAGGCTCCTCGAAGGTCGAACAGGCCACGGCGGGCGGCAGCCAATGCCTGATTCTGCAAAAGCACAGAGACGTAGGGGTATAGGAAAGGTCCGAAACTGTTACCGGGTGAATCCCGGGTCAACGCAGGCGGATTCCATCTGCTGATAGCCGCCCGCTATGTGCGCCCTGTACCGGGACATTACCGGCCATCGGGTAAGCTAGCGCCCTCGTTTGCACAGGAATTCCAGGTGGCTGACTCCCCCAACGCTTCCCCCGCGCCGGCGCGCGCGCTGGAAGGTCAGAAACTGCTGTTGTGTGTCGGAGGCGGGATCGCGGCGTACAAGGCACTGGAACTGGTGCGGCGCCTGCGCGACGCGGGTGCCCAGGTGCAGGTGGCGATGACCGCCGGTGCCCAGCAGTTCGTCACTCCGCTCAGTTTCCAGGCCCTGTCCGGGCAGCCGACCCGCACCACGCTGTGGGACAGCGCCGCCGAACAGGCCATGGGCCACATCGAGCTGGCCCGCTGGGCCGACCGCATCGTGGTCGCGCCGGGAACCGCCGATCTGCTGGCCCGGCTGGCGCAGGGCCATGCCGATGACCTGGTCAGCACGCTGTGCCTGGCCAGCACCGCGCCGCTGACGATCTGCCCGGCAATGAACCATCGCATGTGGCTGCATCCTGCCACCCAGGCCAACATCGCCCTGCTGCGCCAGCGCGGCGCGCAGGTGATCGGCCCGGTCGACGGTCCGCTGGCCGAAGGCGAGTCCGGTCCGGGTCGCCTGGCCGAACCGGGCGACATCGTCGCCGCGCTGGCCGTCAATGGCAGTACCACGGCGGCGGCTGCCGCACCGGAAACCCGCGCGCTGCAGGGCCTGCGCCTGCTGATCAGTGCCGGCCCGACCTATGAAGACATCGATCCGGTGCGCTACGTCGGCAACCGCAGCAGCGGCAAGATGGGCTTTGCCCTGGCCGCGGCCGCCGCGACGATGGGGGCGCAGGTGGTGCTGGTCAGCGGCCCGGTGCAGCTGCCGACGCCGCCCGGCGTGCAGCGCGTCGACGTGCGCTCGGCCGCGCAGATGCGTGATGCCGTGCTGAAGTCGCTGCCGGCTGACATCTATATCGGTGCCGCCGCAGTGTCCGACTACACACCGCGCCAGGTGGCTGCGCAGAAGCTGAAGAAGACCGCCGACAGCCAGTCGCTGGTGATCGAGCTGGTCCGCACGCCGGACATCCTGGCCGAAGTCGCCGCGCAGACGCAGTCGCTGAAGCTGGTGGTCGGCTTTGCCGCCGAAACCCACGACGTGGAGAAGTACGCGCGTGGCAAGCTGGTCGACAAGCGCCTGGACCTGGTGATCGCCAACCAGGTCGGCATCAGCGGCGGTGGTTTCGAGAGCGACAACAATGCCGCCACTGCGTACTGGCAGGACGGTGAACAGGTATTCCCGGCCACCTCCAAGCGCGAGCTGGCCGAACAACTGCTGGCGCTGATCGCGCGGAGACTCCAGGCATGACCCAGGCTTTCACTTCCCAACCGCTGCAGGTCAAGCTGCTCGATCCGCGCTTCGGCGACAGCTGGCCGCTGCCCGCCTACGCCACCGAAGCCAGCGCCGGCATGGACCTGCGCGCGGCGCTGGATACCGCGCTGACCCTGCAGCCGGGCGACACCGCGCTGGTGCCCAGCGGCCTGGCCATCCATATCGCCGATCCGAACCTGTGCGCGGTGATCCTGCCGCGTTCCGGGCTGGGCCACCGCCACGGCATCGTGCTCGGCAACGGCACCGGCCTGATCGACGCCGATTACCAGGGCCCGCTGCTGATCAGCGTCTGGAACCGTGGCCGCGAGGCCTTCGCCATCGAGCCGGGCGATCGCATCGCGCAGCTGGTGGTCGTGCCGATTGCCCGCGTCAGCCTGCAGGTGGTGGATACTTTCACCGACAGCGTGCGGGGAACGGGTGGATTCGGCCATACCGGGGTGCGTTGACAGGGGACATCGATGAGCGGCATTGGGGAAGGACAGCGGGGACGGTCGTTGGGACGCAGTGCGCCACTACTGGGGGTGCTGCTGGTCCTGCTGGCTGGCTGGTTCGGATGGAGCGCGGTGCAGCAATGGCGCCAGGAGGCCAACGGCCAGGCGCTGGAAGCTGCGCGTGACCAGGCCGTGCAAGGCCTGCAGGAGGCCGCTGCCGGCCAGCTGAAGCAGCTGCAGCAGCAGCTGAAGAACGAGCGCGTGCAGCAGGCGCTGCAGGCCGGCGATGCCGCTGCGGCGGCACTCGCGGTCCGCGAGAGCTGGACCGGCGTCGAGCACGCCGAAGTGCTGACCGCCGATCTGGCCAACGCCTATGCCGACCCGGCGACCTTCGGCTATGCCCGGTTGGCGCTGCTGGAAGCCGCATTGGCCGAGACCGGCCCCAGCCTGCGCGTGGTCCGCGATGGGGGCGGCAATCGTCTTGGCCTGGCGGCACCGGTGCCGCTGGGCAGCCTGGGCCCGGCAGTGCTCTACGTGCGCCAGCCATTGCTGCGACTGACCTCGCCGCTGGACCAGGTGAGTGCGCCATCGGCCGGTTTCCTTGGCCTGCGCCAAGGCGCGCATGACCTCGTCGCCCAGGGCGATGCCAGCCTGGCCGAAAGTGCCGAAGCATTGGCGCGGCCGATTCCGGGTACGCCGTTGCGGCTGGTGGCGGCGGTACCCAATGTCGAACCCGGTCCGCTGGGCCTGGGTTCGCTGGCCAGCGCCATCGTCGCGCTGCTGCTGGCGTTCATCGCCGTGCTGCTGGTGGTGGGTCGCGGCCGCCTGCCGAAGACGCTGCCGCTGCCGCGCCGTGCGGCCGTGGCGGAAGCGGATCATGGCCCGACCCTGAGCGAGAGCCTGCAGATGGCGCCGCCGCCGGTGGCCGAGGCCAGCACAACTGAAAGTGCACCGCCGCCCCCGCCGCCGGTTCCGGCCGAGGAACTGGCGGCCGGTATCTTCCGCGCCTACGACATTCGCGGTGTGGTGGGCAGCCAACTGACGCCGAAGACGGCGGCGCTGATCGGCCAGGCCATCGGTACCGTGGCACTGGAGCAGGGGCTGCGCGAGGTGGTGATCGGCCGCGACGGCCGCCTGTCCGGCCCGGAACTGGCCGCAGGGTTGGCCGAGGGTCTGAGGCGCGCCGGTTGCGCGGTGATCGACATCGGCCTGGCACCGACCCCGGTCGTGTACTACGCCGCCTTCCATCTGCGCACCGGCACCTGCGTGGCGGTCACTGGCAGTCATAACCCGCCCGAGTACAACGGCTTCAAGGTGGTCATCGGCGGCGAGACGCTGTCCGGCGACGCCATCACCGATCTCTACCAGCGCATCATCGAAGGCCGCCTGGTACAGGCCGCCGAGCCGGGCGATTACCAGCAGCGCGATGTCAGTGCCGACTACATCCAGCGCATCGCCGACGACGTGCAGCTGGACCGCCCGTTGAAGGTCGTGGCCGATGCCGGCAACGGCGTCGCCGGTGCGCTCGCACCGCAGCTGCTGGAAGCGATCGGTGCTGAAGTCATTCCGCTGTACTGCGATGTCGACGGTACCTTCCCCAACCATCATCCCGACCCGAGCGAACCGGCTAACCTGGAAGACCTGGTGCAGACGGTCAAGCGCTTCGGCGCCGACCTCGGCGTCGCCTTCGATGGCGATGGCGACCGGCTGGGCGTGGTCACCGGCGAAGGCAGGATCATCTATGCCGACCGCCTGCTGATGCTGTTTGCCGCCGATGTGCTGATGCGCAACCCCGGCGCGATGGTGATCTACGACGTGAAGTGCACCGGCAAGCTGTCCGACCACGTGCTGCGCAATGGTGGCAGTCCGCTGATGTGGAAGACCGGGCATTCGCTGATGAAGGCGAAGATGCGCGAGACCGACGCCGAGCTGGCCGGCGAGATGAGCGGCCACTTCTTCTTCAAGGAGCGCTGGTTCGGTTTCGACGATGGCCTGTATGCGGCGGCGCGCCTGCTGGAGATCCTGGCCCAGCGCGAGGAGACCCCGGATGAGGTACTGGCAGAGCTGCCGGAGATGGTGGCCACGCCGGAACTGAAGGTGCCGGTGGCCGACGGTACGCCACATGCGTTGGTGGCGATGCTGGTGGCGGCGGCGCAGTCGCCGGACAACCCGTATGTGGGCGGCCGCCTGTCGACCATCGACGGCCTGCGTGTGGACTTCCCCGATGGCTGGGGCCTGGTGCGTGCCTCCAATACCACGCCGGTGCTGGTGCTGCGCTTCGAGGGCAACGACGAGGCGGCACTGGAACGCATCCAGGCGCTGTTCCGCAGCCAGCTGCAACCGGTGCTGGGCGAGACCCCGCTGGGGTTCTGAGGTGGGGCCGGGCTGCGCCCGGCACCCGCCGAATCAACGTCAACGTCAAAGGCCGGCTATCCGTGGGATGGCGGGGCGGTGTCGGAGTGCGGGGACGCTGCAAGTACGTCCCTGTAAGCTTGGCAGCCGCATCCATGCGGCTGACACCCCGCACTCCGACACCGCCCCACCCCTGACAATGTCCTGGAGCTGTTGGTAGGTGTCGACCTTGGTCGACACACCCTCACCCCTTGAACCGCAGCCCCACGCCCGGTTCGGTGAACAGGTAGCGCGAATCCAGCGCCGAATCACCCAGCTTGTGCCGCAGCTTGCCGACCAGGATGCGCAGGTAATGGGTGTCGTGCTGGTGGGTCGGCCCCCAGATCTCCTGCAGGATCTGCGGCTGGGTCACCACGCGCCCGGCATTGCGCAGCAGCAGCGACAGCAGCGCGTATTCCTTGCGGGTCAGCGCCACCGGTTCACCATCGAGTGCCACTTCACGGCGCACCAGGTCCACATGCAGATGGCCATCGTCGAACACCGGCGGGGTGCCGTCGCTGGGCACGCTGCGCGTGCGCAGCAGCGCCCGTACCCGCGCCATCAGCTCCTGGGTACCGAAGGGTTTGGTCACGTAGTCGTTGGCGCCGTTGTCCAGCGCCCGCACCTTCTCGGTTTCGCCGGCGCGCACGGTCAGCATGATCACCGGCACCTGGCTCCATTGCCGCAGCTGCTCCAGCACCTCGTGGCCTTCCATGTCCGGCAGGCCGATGTCCAGGATCACCAGGTCCATGTCTTCGCTGGCGGCCATCTCCAGGCCTTCCTGGCCGGTCGCGGCCTGCCGTACCTGGTAGCCCTGCGCGCGCAGGCTGATATCCAGGAACCGGCGGATCTGGGTTTCATCATCGATCACCAGCACGCGCGCGGCCGGCACGCTGGCATCAATCGGGGTCGGGCTCATCGTGGGAGGCTGGCTTGAGCAGGGGCAGGGTGATGCGGATCAGGGTACCGCGACCGTCGCGTCCGGGCAGCGCCTGCACGCTGCCGCCATGCGCGCCGATCATGCCCTGGCAGATGGTCAGGCCCAGACCGGTGCCGTGGCGGCCGCGGTCGCCGCGCTCGACGCTGTAGAACATGTCGAAGATGCGCGCACGCTCGTCGTCGGGAATGCCGGGGCCGGCATCGATCACGTCGATGCGCAGCTGGCCGTCCAGCTCGCGCGCCTGCACCTGCACGGCGGCATCGGGCGGCGAGAACTTGGCCGCGTTTTCCATCACGTTGAACACGGCCTGTTCGACCAGCGCCGGGTGCACCCAGATCGGCGCCAGCGTGGAGGGAATATCCAGCTCCAGCCGCACCTTGGGCTGGTAGCGCTGCAGTCGCCGCGCCGCCGAGCCGATCAGTTCGTCCACGCCGATCCAGTCGCGGTTGATCTTCAATCCTTCGTGGCCGAGGCGGGTCATGTCCAGCAGGTTCTGGATGTAGCGGTCCAGCCGTTCGCCCTCGACCAGGATCGTGTCCAGCAGGGCACGGCGATCGGCTGTATCCATCGCCGCACCGTAGCTGGCCAGGCTGTCGGCCGAACCGATCATCGCCGCCAGCGGCGAGCGCAGATCGTGCGATACCGAAGAGAGCAGGGCCGAGCGCAATCGCTCGGTCTCGTTGCTGACGTGGGCCTGTTCCAGTTCGGCCACCAGCCGCGTGCGCAGCGCGGCCTGCGCGATGTCATCCACCATCGCTTCGGCCAGCTGCCGCTGCTCGGGCAGCAGGCGCGCCTGCGCGCCGGGCAGGTACAGGCCGGCCACGCCGATCGCGCGGTCTTCGCCATCCAGCAGCGGCAGGAACCACCATTGCGCGCCGGCCAGCGTGTCGGTGAAGCGGCCGCTGGGCTGGCCGTGGCGCAGCGCCCAGTCGGCGGCGGCCAGATCGGTATCGCCAGGCTGGCTGCGGCCACCGGTTGCGGTATCGGCGCCGATCCGCAGCCACGCCGGCACGTCCATGGCCTGTTCCAGTGCATGCCGACCCGCCTGCGCCACCTCTCCGTTGCCGGCGGCACTGGCCAGCTGGCGGCCCAACTGCTGGCGCGCACGCGCATGGCGGTTGGCGGCACGCAGCGCGATCACCTGCATGCGCAGGCGCGAGGCCAGGCGTCCGGCCACCAGCGCGGCGGCCAGGAACAGGAACACGGTGATCACGCCCTGGCGCGCGCCGATGGCGAAGGTGAAGCGTGGCGCGATGAACAGGAAGTTGTAGGCCAGGAAGCACAGGATCGCCGCCATCACCGCCACGCTGGCGCGGGTGCGCGCCGCCACCAGCACCACCGCGACGATGAACACCATCGACAGGTCGGCCATGCCCACCCAGTGTTCGGCCAGCCACGCCACCGCACAGGCCAGCGCGGTAGCGATCAGGGCTTGTGCCGGTTCATGACTGATACCGCGCATTGGCGGCAGCAGGCTCTCGCGGCGCGAGCGTGCGCGTGCCTGCGGTGTGCTGATGATGGTGATCTCGTAATGCGCGCCACGCTGGATCAGCTGCTGGGTCAGGGTGCGGTTGAACATCCGTGCCAGTGGACGTTCGCGGGTCCGGCCCAGCACCAGGGTCGACACGCCGTTGTGTGCGGCATGGTCGAGCAGGGCATCGGCGATGCTCGATCCATGCAGCAGTTCGGCGTCGCCGCCCAGCCGCCTTGCCAGCGCAAAGGCCGCATCGATCTCGCGCCGGGTCGCCTCGTCCTGGCGCCGGCCCTGCACGGTCACTACCGTCCACGGCGCGTCACGGCGCTCTGCGATGCGCCGCGCCACACGCACCAGGTATTCGCTCTGGCCGCCGCCATCAATGGCCACCAGCACGCCGCGACGCAGGGGCAGATTGCCTTCGCCACGCGCGGCGCGGGTTTCGCGCAGGCTGCTGTCGACGCGGTCGGCGGCCTCCTGCATCGCCAGTTCGCGCAGCGCGGTCAGGTTGGCCGGTGAGAAGAACGCCTGCAGTGCCTGTGCGGCCTGTTCGGGCACATAGACCTTGCCCTGCTGCAGGCGCGCGATCAGTTCGCGCGGCGGCAGGTCCACCAGCACGATGTCGTGCAGTCGGTCGAGCACACCGTCCGGCACGGTCTCGCTGACGCGTACGCCGGTGATGCGCATCACCACATCGTTGAGGCTTTCCAGATGCTGGATGTTGACCGTGGTCCAGACGTCAATGCCGGCGTCCAGCAGCTCCATCACGTCCTGCCAGCGGCGCTCATGGCGGCTGCCTGGCGCGTTGCGATGGGCCAGTTCATCCACCAGTACCAGCGCTGGGTGCCGCGCGAGCACGGCATCCAGGTCCATCTCCTGCAGGGTGTGGCCGTGGTAGGCCACCGCTTTCAGCGACAGCTGCGGCAGGCCCTCCAGCAGCGCCTGGGTATCGGCGCGGCCGTGGGTTTCCACCAGCCCGACCACCAGGTCAACGCCGCGGCGCAGCTGTTCCTGCGCGCGGGTCAGCATGGTGTAGGTCTTGCCCACGCCCGGCGCCGCGCCGAGGAACACGGTCAGCTTGCCGCCGGCTTCGCGTTGCAGGCCTTCGACCAGGGCATCGGCCTGGCGGGTACGCGCATCAGTCATGGGTGCCGCTGTCATGCCCGCCATTGTGCGCGCAGCCGGTGCAGGCCGGCATCACGGCGCCTTGGCCGCGTGGTCCAGCGCGAAGTTCAGCGTCACCACGTTCACCCGCGGCTGGCCGAACAGGCCCCACTGGCGGCCTTCGGTATGCGCCTGCACCAGCGCTTGTACGCGCGCCACCGGCAGGCCACGGGCACGCGCTACGCGTGCCACCTGCAGCTGAGCCGCCGCCGGCGACAGCTGCGGATCCAGGCCGCCTGCGGACTGGGTGACCAGATCCGCAGGCACCTGCGCCGGCGCGACACCTTCGCGTGCGGCTACCGCAGCCGTGCTGGCAGCCACGCGCTCGGCCAGTGCCGGGTTGCTGCGCGCCATGTTGGAACCGGCCGCGGCCATCGGGTCGTAGTTGGCGGCCGACGGGCGCGCCTGGAAGTAGCCGTCACCGGTGAACGGCTGCGACAGCCATGCCGAGCCGCGTACCTGGCCGTTGCCATCGCGCAGCAGGCTGCCCTCGGCCTGGGTCGGGTAGGCCAGGCCGGCGAAACCGGTGGCGATACCGGCGTAGACCGCGCCGGCCAGCAGCAGCGTGGCCAGGCCCAGGCCGATCGCCGGGCGCCAGCTTGCGCCCTCCTGCAGGCTGGCCACGCGGGCCTCGGCTTTCTGTTCGCGGGGAAGGGAAGACGAAGTGGAAACAGTACGGTTCATGCGCCGAATACCAGGACAAGAAGGAGGTCGATCGCCTTGATTGCCGCGAACGGCAGCAGCACGCCGCCGAGGCCGTACACCAGCATGTTCCGGCGCAGCAGCGCCGTTGCGGTGGCCGGGCGGAAGCGCACGCCACGCAGGGCGAGCGGAATCAGGGCGGGAATCACCAGGGCGTTGAAGATCAGCGCCGCCAGCACCGCGTTGCGCGGGCTCGACAGCTGCATCACGTTCAGTGCGGCCATGGTCGGAACGGCAGCGGCGAACAGCGCCGGCAGGATCGCGAAGTACTTGGAGACGTCGTTGGCCAGCGAGAAGGTGGTCAGCGCGCCGCGGGTGATCAGCTGCTGCTTGCCCACTTCCACCACCGCCAGCAGCTTGGCCGGGTCCGAATCCAGGTCGACCATGTTGCCGGCCTCTTTCGCCGCCTGCGTGCCGGAGTTCATCGCCAGGCCGATGTCGGCCTGGGCCAGCGCCGGGGCGTCGTTGGTACCGTCGCCCACCATCGCCACCAGGCGGCCACCGGCCTGCTCCTGGCGGATGCGCGCCAGCTTGTCTTCCGGCCGCGCTTCGGCGATGTAGTCGTCCACACCGGCCTCGGCAGCGATGGCGGCGGCGGTCAGCGGGTTGTCACCGGTGATCATCACCGTGCGGATGCCCATCGCCCGCAGCTGCGCGAACTTCTCGCGCATGCCGTGCTTGACCACGTCCGACAGCTCGATCACGCCCAGCACGTGGCGGCCCTCGGCCACCACCAGCGGGGTGGCGCCGTTGCGCGCGACCTGCTCGACACGACCGGCCAGCTCGGCCGGCACGTTGCCGCCCAGCACCTGCACGTGGGCGCGGATCGCATCGGCGGCACCCTTGCGGATCTGCCGCCCATGTTCCAGGTCCACGCCGGACATGCGGGTCTGGGCAGTGAAGGCCAGGTAGTCGGCATGGTCCGGTTCGGCGGTGGCGCAGCCCTGTTCGCGCGCCAGGCGCACGATCGACTTGCCTTCCGGGGTCGGGTCGGCCAGCGAAGACAGCAGCGCCGCTTCACGCAGCTGGCTGGCATCGATACCGGCCAACGGATGGAAGTGGCTGGCCTGGCGGTCGCCGTAGGTGATGGTGCCGGTCTTGTCCAGCAGCAGCACGTCGACGTCGCCGGCCACCTCCACCGCCTTGCCCGACTTGGCCAGCACATTGGCGGCCAGCGCACGGTTCATGCCGGCGATGCCGATGGCCGGCAGCAGCCCGCCGATGGTGGTCGGGATCAGGCACACCAGCAGCGCGATCAGCAACAGCGGGTCGACCTTGACGCCCACGGAGGCACCGATCGCAGGCAGCGTCGCCACCACCACCAGGAAGGTCAGCGTCATCGCCGCCAGCAGGAGGGTCAGCGCGATCTCGTTCGGGGTCTTCTGGCGGTTGGCACCCTCCACCAGGGCAATCATCCGGTCCAGGAAGCTGTGGCCCGGCTCGGCGGTCACCCGCACGATGATCTGGTCGGACAGCACCTTGGTGCCGCCGATCACACCGGAACGGTCGGTGCCAGCCTCGCGCAGCACCGGTGCCGATTCGCCGGTCACCGCCGCTTCGTTGATGGTGGCCAGGCCCTGCACGATCTCGCCGTCGGCCGGCACCAGCTCACCGGCACTGACGATCACATGGTCGCCCGGGCGCAGTTCGGCGGCGGGTACCTGGGTTTCGGCCGCGCCCGGCTGCGGCGCAGCCAGCCGGCGCGCCACCAGATCCTGGCGGGCACGGCGCAGCGAGGCGGCCTGGCCACGGCCGCGGGCTTCGGCCACGGCCTCGGCGAAGTTGCCGAACAGCACGGTCACCAGCAGGATCGCGGTCACCGCCAGGCCGAAGCCCAGCGGCGCATTGCCGGTCAGGGTGACGATCGCTGCCACGATCGTGCCGGCCATCACCACCGCCATCACCGGGCTGCGCACCAGATGCATCGGCGACAGCTTGCGCACCGCCTCGATCAGCGCACGGCGCAGGCCGGCGGCATCGAGCAGGGCAGGGCGCGGCGCATGGGAACTACGGGTTGAACTTGCATGACTACTCATGGGGGTGTCCTCAGTGCAGTCCCAGGCTCAGGTGGTCGGCAATCGGGCCGAGTACCAGCGCCGGCATGAACTGCAGCACGGTCAGGATGACGATCACCGAGACCAGGGTCAGGGCGAAGGTCGGGGTTTCGATCTGCAGGCTGCCGGCAGACTCCGGCGCCTGGCGCTTGGCGGCCAGCTGTGCGGCCACCACCAGCGGGATGATCAGCAGTGGGAAGCGGCCCAGCAGCAGCACCAGCGAGCAGCTCAGGTTCCACCACAGCGTGGCGTCACCCAGCCCTTCGAAGCCCGAACCGTTGTTGGCATAGGCCGAGACGTATTCGTAGAAGACCTGGCTGATGCCATGGAAACCGGGGTTGGACGTGCCCGCCAGGCCGGGTACGGCCAGGGTGATCGCGGTGAACACCAGCAGGGTGATCGGCTGCAGCAGCACCAGCAGGGCCAACAGGCGGACCTGTGGCGTCTCCAGCTTGCGGCCGAACATTTCCGGCGTGCGCCCGGTCATCAACCCGGCCAGGAACACGCCCAGCAGCAGGTACACGATGAACTGCTGCAGGCCACAGCCAATGCCGCCCCAGATCGCGCTGACCAGCATGTTGACCATCGCGATGCCGCCACTGAGCGGCGCCAGCGAATCGTGCATGCCGTTGACCGAGCCGTTCGAGACCTGGGTGGTCACCGCCGCCCACAGCGCAGTGCCGTCGGCACCGAAGCGCACCTCTTTGCCTTCCATCAGCAACGGCGTGGCGGCGCTGGCGCTATGCCCTTCGCTCCACATCATCGCGCCGGTGGACAGCAGCGACATGCCCAGCATGCAACTGAACACCAGGGCGCCGAAGCGGCGCCGGCCGGTGAACGCGCCGATCATGAAGATCACCGCCATCGGCACCAGCAGGATGCCGACGATCTCCAGCGCGTTCGACAGCGGGGTCGGGTTCTCCAGCGGGAAGCTGCTGTTCGGGCCGTACCAGCCGCCACCGTTGGCACCCAGCTGCTTGGCCGCGACCATTGCCGCCACCGGGCCCAACGGCAGCTTCTGTCCGGCCATGCCGGCGCTGGCATCGATCGGCGTGGCCTGTGGCCCACCGGCCATCGTCGACGGCACGCCCTGGCTGGTCAGCACCAGTGTCCACACCAGGCACAGCGGCAACAGGAAGCGCACGCACAGGCGCACCACGTCCACGTAGTAGTTGCCCACCGCCACTTGGCGGTCATCGCCGCTACCGGTGGCGGCCGCAGCCTGCGGCGCACGCGAGAACAGCGCGCGCAGTGTCGCCACCGCCAGCGCCAGGCCCATCATCGGCGTCACCACCTGCAGGCCGGTGATGCCGGTCATCTGCGAGAGGTAGGATAGCTGCGCCTGGCCCGAATAGTGCTGCTGGTTGGTGTTGGTCAGGAACGAGATCATCGTGTGCAGCGCGGTGTCCCAGCGCATGTTCGGGATCTGATCCGGATTCAGCGGCAGCCAGGCCTGGGTCATGAACACCGCCTGGGTCAGCACCGCGACCACCACGTTGCTCAGGACGAAGGCCAGCACGTAGCCGCGCCAGGACATCGAACGTGCCGGATCAACACCGAACATCCGGTACAGCGGCTTCTCGATCCAGTGGAACAGCACGTCGACCTTCATCGGCGTGCCACGCATCACGCGGGCCAGGTACAGGCCCAGCGGCCACGCCAGCAGCAGGCTGGCGGCAATAATCACAAGCATCTCAGTCATGGCCGGCTCCGCTCAGAACGACTCGGGCCGCAGCACGACATAAAGAAGATAGGCGGCGGCGACCAGCACCAGCACGCCACACAACAACGACAGCCAGGGGGACATTGCAATAGCGTCCTGGTGGAACCCCTCCACCTCAGGTCGTCATCGTCGCCCTGCCGCCCATAAACGCACTACGCGCCGGACCGGGCCGACGCGTAAAGAGTGCATAAATTTCGTGAGCCAGGCCGTAACCAGGCGCCGACTACCGTAGAGCCGAGCCCATGCTCGGCTGCTCTTTCCCAAGGTCACGCGGAGCCGAGCATGGGCTCGGCTCTACAAGCGAATCACGGGGCCTGGCTCGCTGGTGCCACGCCCTTCAGCTCGCGATAGCGCTGCAGGGTGCTTTCAATTTCGGCCTTCAACGCCTGCTGCTGCTGCAGGAACCCGGCCTGCAGGCGCTGCTGCGCCTGCAGCTGCACGTGCCGCTGGCGGATCGCCTCGGCCTGCTTGTCGGCCACCTTGGCACCGGCCAGTTCGCGGTCACCGGCCGCTGACAACAGGGCTACCAGCGACTCACGCAGGCTGGTGACGTTGTACTCGGCCGTCTTCAGGTTGTTGTCCAGCACTTCCTGGCGCTCGGCGAACACCCGGCGCAGGTCGTCCTCGCTGCCATAGGTGGTCAGCATCGCCTGCTCGGTGCGCTGGCGGGTCTGCTCGGCCATCAGGTCCAGCTGCTGTTGCGCGGCCACCGTGCTGGCGGCGGCACGCTCTTCGTCGGTCAACGCGCGCTGGACCTGCGCATTGCGCAGGCCACTTTTCGCGTTGAATTCCTCGCGGGCATGGTTGACCGCATCGGCCGGTAGCGAATCACTGCAGATCCGCTCCTTGCCCTCGTTCCAGCAGTACAGCTTCTTCTCCACCTTGTCGCCACCCCGCGACTGCGCCGGCAGCGTGAACGGCATGGCCAGCAGCAGGCCGGCAAAGAGAACAGCAGGAACTCGGGACATGACCTTTCCCCTGGTCGGTCAGCGGATCGAACGGACGCCGTACTGGGCCCGGTAGGCTTCCAGCGGCTGCCGGTAGCCCACAAGTTCCGGGTTGCCGGAGGCGAAATCAAGCAGATCGGCCAGCGATGCCACGGCGATCACCGGAATGCCGGCCTCCTCGGCCACCGACTGCGCCGCCGAACGGCGATCGGTTTCCGAAGCGATCTCCTGGCGGTCAAGCGCCACCACGATGCCGGCCGGGGTGCCACCGGCAGCGCGAATGATGCCCAGCGCTTCGCGGATCGCGGTACCGGCGGTGATCACGTCGTCGACGATCAGCACGCGCTTGCCATTCATGTCGGCGCCGATCAGCTGGCCGCCTTCGCCATGGTCCTTGGCTTCCTTGCGGTTGAACGACAGCGGCAGGTCGCGGCCACGCTGGGCCAGCTCACAGGCCATCGCGGTGGCCAGCGGGATGCCCTTGTAGGCCGGGCCGAACACCACGTCGTACTTGATTCCGGTGGCATCGATGGCATCGGCGTAGCAGGCGCCAAGCTGCGACAGCAGCGAACCGGAGTCGAAACGACCGGCGTTGAAGAAATAGGGGCTCAGCCGGCCGGACTTGAGGGTGAACTGGCCGAAGCGCAGGGCGTCGGCGGTCAGGGCCAGCTGCAGGAAACGGTGGCGGTGGTCGCTCATCAAAACTCGATTCATCTTCATTTGGAGCATAAATCCTAATCCAGCTGGGCGTTTCGCGCTCGTCCGGACCCGTGTGAAGGGCGTCGCGGCCTGGCCGGGCAGACTGCGCAGCCCCGCGGGCAACCGGTATGCTTGCCCGGTTTCCTGTCGTAGGTCCCTTGCATGCGCATCATCAGTTTCAACGCCAATGGCATCCGTTCCGCCGCGACCAAGGGCTTCCTCGACTGGTTCCGTGCCCAGGACGCCGACGTCCTGTGCATCCAGGAGACCAAGGCCCAGGAAGACCAGCTGACCGACCCGATGTTCCGTCCAGACGGGCACCACTGCTTCTATCGCGACGCCATCACCAAGAAGGGCTACAGCGGCGTGGCGATCTACAGCAAGCGCGAGCCGGACCAGGTCATCACCTCGCTGGGCTGGGCGCCGTTCGACGACGAAGGCCGCTACATCGAGGCGCGCTACGGCAACCTCAGCGTGGTCTCCTTCTACATCCCGTCCGGCAGCTCGGGCGACCTGCGCCAGGGCTTCAAGTTCGAAGTGATGGAATGGCTGCGGCCGATCCTGGAGGAGTGGGCGCGCAGCGGCCGCGACTACGTGCTGTGCGGCGACTGGAACATCGTGCGTTCGGCGCTGGACATCAAGAACTGGAAGTCCAACCAGAAGAATTCCGGCTGCCTGCCGGAGGAGCGCGACTGGCTCAACGCCCTGTGCGCCGACCACGGCCAGGCCACCGATGTCGCCGCCGGCCGTGGCTGGGCCGATGCCTACCGCCTGCTCAACCCCACCGGCGAGGATTACACCTGGTGGAGCAACCGCGGCGCCGCCCGTGCGAACAACGTCGGCTGGCGTATCGACTACCAGTTCATCACTCCGGGCCTGCGCGACAAACTGCGTAGCTGTTCGATCTACCGCGACGAGCGCTTCTCCGACCACGCCCCGTTCACCGTGGACTACGACCTGTGACCGAGGCCGCCAAGCCGCGCCGACCGTGGCAGCAGGTGTTGTCCAACCTGAGCCAGCGCAAGGTGCTGGCGATGCTGCTGCTCGGTTTCAGTTCGGGCCTGCCCATCTATCTGGTGGGCAACACGCTCGGCTTCTGGATGCGCAAGGAAGGCATCGAGCTGAGCACGATCGGTTTCCTGTCATGGGTCGGGCTGGCCTACACCATGAAGTTCCTGTGGGCGCCGATCGTCGACAAGACCGACGTGCCTCTGTTCGGTCGTTTTGGCCGCCGCCGCGGCTGGATGCTGCTGTCGCAGCTGGTCGTAGTGGTGGGCCTTGTCGGCATGGCGCTGGTCCAGCCCAAGGGCGGCCAGATCCAGTTCCTGGGCATCGCCTGGCAGCACATCGTCGTGTTCGGCGTAATGGCCGTGATCGTGGCGTTTGCTTCGGCCACCCAGGACATCGTCATCGATGCCTGGCGCATTGAAAGTGCTGACAACAGCGAGCAGCTTGGCCTGCTGACCTCATCCTCGGCATTGGGCTACCGCACTGCCTTGCTGGTCACCGATGCGCTGATCCTGATCATCGCGGCCCGTGTTGGCTGGCAGGTCTCCTACGAGATCATGGCCGTGCTGATGGCGCTTGGCGTGGTAGCCGTGGTCATGGCCCGTGAACCCGCGCGGGAAGTGGCTGCCGTGCAGGCACAGGCGACCTCCCTGTGGACGCCGCGCGGCCTGTTCGACGCCGTGGCGGGGCCGTTCATCGCCTTCGTCCGCGAGCATCGCAGCGGCGCGATCCTGATCCTGGTGGCCATCAGCGTTTATCGCATGGCCGACTTCGTCATGGGGCCGATGGCCAACCCCTTCTATGTCGATCTCGGCCTGGACGAGGACACCGTGGGCGCCGTGCGTGGCTCGGTGGGCCTGGTCGCGACCTTCGTCGGCATTGCTGCGGCGGGCCTGGTCTCGGTTCGCTGGGGGGTGCTGGCGGCGCTGATGGTGGGTGCCGTGCTGGGGCCGGCCTCCAACCTGGCATTTGCCTGGCTGGCCTATTCGGGCCCAGACACGACCCATTTTGCTGTGGCCATGGCCATCGACAACTTCGCCAGCGGTTTCGCCGGTACGGCGCTGATCGCCTATATGTCCAGCCTGACCAGCATCGGATACACCGCAACCCAGTACGCGCTGCTGAGTTCGTTCTACGCGATGCCCGGCAAGGCGCTCAAGGGGCTCTCGGGGTGGTCGGTACAGACGCTCGCACAGGGCCGGACGCTGCTGGAAGGCTACGCGCTGTTCTTCGTCGGTACCGCGCTGGTGGCGATCCCGGTGGTGATCCTCTGCGCCCTGCTGATCCTGCAGCAGCGCCGTCGCCAGGCCTCCAGCTCGACCTGATTGCCTGCCCGTCCGGTCTGCGGGATCATCGCCCCGACGCGCCGAGGGGGCGGTGCCTTGCGAACGGGGAAGTGAGCATGGCCGACGTTGTGCTGCGGGACCTGGACCCGCTGCTGCTGGAACGCATCCGACGTGTCGCGGTCGCCCGCGGCTGGACCCACGAACAGACCTGTGCCGCTTTGCTGGAGCAGGGCCTGTTCAGCAGTGAACTGGAGGTCCGCTCCGGCTTCGGTGATCCCGAAGTGGACGCGCTCTCCGACGCCATCGCCGCCCTGCAGGCCTTGCCCGCAGGGCAGGGCTTCGATTAGCGGCCGCGCCGCAATGCTGTAGAGCCGAGCCCACGCTCGGCTGCCCGGTAGATCCACGCCATGCGTGGATGACGCCACCTCACGCCAGGTGGATCGCCCCGAGGATCCGCGGCCCCTTGGCCCCGGTCACGCTCGGCAGGTTGCCGGCCAGCCCGTCCATCGTCCGCTGCGCCAGCCACGCAAAGCCCATGGCCTCCACGTACTCCGGGTCCAGCCCGTGCACCGCGCTGGATTCCACCTGCACCCCCGGCAGCCGCGCCGCCAGCCGTTTCATCAGCTGCCGGTTGCGTACGCCGCCACCACAGACCAGCAGGCGCCGGGTCTGTGGCTGCTGCGCCAGCAGCGCATCGGCCACGGTTGCCACGGTCAGCTCCAGCAGGGTGGCCTGCACATCGGCGGCAGCGTATTGGCCTTCGCCCATGTGCACCTCGGCCCAGGCCAGGTGGAACTGCTCACGGCCGGTGCTCTTCGGCGGTGGCAGCGCGAACCACGGGTCCGAGCGCCAGCCGGCCAGCAGGCCCTCGTCTACCGCGCCACTGGCAGCGTACGCACCATCGGCATCGAAGGTGCGGCCGGTATGGCGCTGGCACCAGGCATCCATCAGCGCGTTGGCCGGGCCGGTATCGAAGCCGCGCACTGCGCCTTCGCGCGGGATCAGGGTCAGGTTGGCGATGCCGCCCAGGTTCAGCACCGCACGGTCCTCATCGGCGGCGCCCAGCATGCCAAGGTGGAAGGCCGGCATCAGCGGCGCACCATGGCCCCCGGCGGCCACGTCACGGCGGCGGAAGTCGGATACCGTGGTGATCCCGGTCAGCTCGGCGATGCGGTTGCCATCGCCCAGCTGCACGGTGAAGGCGGGGGTGGCCAGCGGGCGATGGCGCACGGTCTGGCCGTGCGAGCCGATCGCGCGGACCTGGCTGCGGTCCACGCCGGCCTCGGCCAGCAGTTGATTGGCGGCTTCGGCGAAGTTGATCGCGATCCGGGCGTCCAGCTCGCCCAGCTCCTCCAGCGAGTCCAGCGGTCCGCCTTCGCCCAGCGCCACCAGCCGCGCACGCAGCACAGGCTCCCAGCGGGCGGTCAGCCCGTGCACGAAGCGGCAGCCTCCGCCAGCGGGGAACTGCACCAGCGCGGCATCGATGCCGTCGGCGCTGGTGCCCGACATCAGGCCAAGGTACAGGGGGGCGTCAGCGTCGGCAGTCGTGTTCATGGCGGACATAAAAAAAGGACGCGGCAAGCTTGGGCTGCCGCGTCCTTCTTCGTCAACGCAGGGGTTCAGCCGCGCTTGCGGCCGGTCGCCTGCTTGTCCTTGGCGCTGGCCACCTCGGGGGCGGCCTCGTCGCGGCTGGTCGGTGCCGGGCTGGCGTCGGCGTAGATCAGCTTCTCCATGCCCTGGATGCGGGCCATCGCCGGTGCGGTCTGCGCGCGGAAGGCGACCAGCTCGGCGCCCTTCAGCGGCTCCGGCGGCGGCATGGTCACGGTCAGCGGATTGCGGTGCTCGCCGTTGACGCGGAATTCGTAGTGCAGATGCGGGCCGGTGGCCAGGCCGGTCGAGCCGACATAGCCGATCACCGTGCCCTGGGCCACGCGCTGGCCGGTCTTGATGTTCGCAAAGCGCGACATGTGCCCGTACAGGGTGGTGTGGCCGCGGCCGTGGTCGAGGATCACCACGTTGCCGTAGCCGCGCTGCACGCCGGCGAACTGCACGCGGGCATCGCCGGCGGCCATGATCGGGGTGCCGGTGCGCGCAGCGTAGTCCACGCCCTTGTGCATGCGCATCTTGCCCAGCACCGGGTGCTTGCGCGCGCCGAAAGTCGAGCTCAGCCGCGCGAACGGGATCGGCATGCGGATGAAGCTCTTCTTCAGCGAACGGCCGTTGATGTCGTAGTACTCGGACTTGCCGTTGCGGTCGAAGCGGAAGCCGGAATAGGTCTTGCCACCGGTGGTGAAGGTCGCCGCCAGGATCTTGCTGGTGTCCACCTTCTCGCCTTCGCGCCAGGTTTCATCCATCACCACGCTGAAGCGGTCGCCCGGCTGCAGGTCCTTCGAGAAGTCGATGTCGTACTTGAAGATGTCGTCGGTCATCGTCGCGATCGCCGACGGCGACAGCCCGGCGCGGCGGGCCGCGGCATACAGCGAACTGGTGATCTCGCCGCTGGTGACCACGGTGCGCGTGGAGGTCTCGCGCTGGGTCACCTTCTCCTTGATGTCGTCGCCGGTCAGGCTCAGTTCCACCCGGTTGTCGGCATCGCGGTCGAAGCGGATGCTGCGCAGGTCACCGGACAGCGGCATGTCGAAGGCGATCTCGGCACCCGGGCGCAGCTTGGTCAGCGCCTCACGCGCGCCCGGGTGGTCCAGTACCCGGTGCAGGGTGGTGGCCGGGATGCCGGCCTTGTCGAACAGGTCGCTCAGGGTCTGGCCGCGCTGCACGCGCAGCACCTGCCAGCTGTCACCGGGCACCTGCTGCTGGCGGGCCATGGTCAGCGGCGGCAACGGCAGCGCCAGGCTGGTATGGCTGTCGGCGAAGGGGGCGTCGATGGTGTGCGAGAAGCCTGGGACGATCGTTGCCACCAGCGCGCCGATGGTCGCGAACAGGCTGGCATGCATCCAATGGCGGCGGGTCCAGCGCTCATTGAAGGCGGCGGGAAGATGTTGCCTGAGCTTCCGATGCAGGGCGTTGTCGTGCAGGACGTGGAGGCGTTCCTGGAAGCGCTGCTTGCGTGCGCGCCCTTGTTCGGAATTGTGCATCGGCGGTTTTTTCCTGGCAGCCCGGGAGCGCGGGCCTGATCGCCGGTTACCATAGACACCTGAGAAAACCGCGTCAAACCCTTGTGCCCATTGGCTTTTGTGAAGCCAATCGGGTTAACTTTGCTTTAACACCCCACACAAGAATCGGCGTTGCCGGGAGTAGTCACGTGTCCTCGATTGAAGAAGCCCTTGCCCTGATCGGCCGCGGTGCCGACGAGATCCTCAAGCTCGAGGATCTGCGTGCGCGCCTGCAGGAAGGCCGTCCGCTGCGGATCAAGGCCGGCTTCGACCCCACCGCGCCCGACCTGCACCTGGGCCATACGGTGCTGCTGAACAAGATGCGCCAGTTCCAGGACCTCGGCCACCAGGTCGTTTTCCTGATCGGCGACTTCACCGGCATGATCGGCGACCCGTCCGGCAAGAGCCTCACCCGCAAGCCGCTCAGCCGCGAGGACGTGCTGGCCAACGCCCGTACCTATGAGGAGCAGGTGTTCAAGGTGCTGGACCGCAGCCGTACCGAAGTCCGCTTCAACTCGGAGTGGTTCGGCAAGATGGGCGCGGCGGACATGATCCGCCTGGCCGGCCAGCACACCGTGGCGCGCATGCTCGAGCGCGATGACTTCGCCAAGCGCTACGCCGCCCAGCAGTCCATCGCCATCCACGAGTTCCTGTACCCGCTGGTGCAGGGCTACGACTCGGTGGCCCTGGAGGCCGACGTCGAGCTGGGCGGTACCGACCAGAAGTTCAACCTGCTGATGGGCCGTGGCCTGCAGGAACATCACGGCCAGAAGCCGCAGGTGGTGCTGACCATGCCGCTGCTGGAAGGCCTGGACGGCGTCAACAAGATGTCCAAGTCGCTGGGCAACTACATTGGCATCAGCGAACCGGCCATCGACATCGTCACCAAGACCATGAAGGTGGACGACACCCTGATGTGGCGCTGGATCGAGCTGTTGTCCTTCGACATCAGCCAGGCTGAAGCCGTGCAGCTGCGCGAGCAGGTGGCCAATGGCGGCCTGAACCCGCGCGTGGTCAAGCTGCGCCTGGCGCGTGAGCTGGCGACCCGCTTCCACGACGCTGCGGCGGCCGAGCAGGCCATTGCCGGCTGGGAAGCGGCGGTGACCGGGCAGGGCGACATCACCCAGCTGCCGCTGCAGGACGTGGCGATCCCGGCCGAAGGCCTGCGTATTGCTGCGCTGCTGACCGCCGTCGGCCTGACGCCGAGCAACTCCGAAGCCAACCGCAAGCTCAAGGAGCGCGCGGTGAAGGTGGACGGCGAAGTGGTGGAAGATGGCCAGCAGGTGCTGCAGCCGGGCTTCGAGGGCCTGCTGCAGGTGGGCAAGCGCACCTTCGCCCGCGTGCGCCTGGTCGCTGCCTGAGACAAAGGAAGGGCCGGCGCAGCCGGCCCTTCCTTATGCTCTTGTAGAGCCGAGCCCACGCTCGGCTGCTCTTCACGGGGTCCTCCCGCAGCGCGATGCATGAACGGATGCAACATCCGTTGAAAAAAATCGCCACACCCCCTTCACAAATGATGGGAATAGGGACATACTTCTCCTCCCCCGTCGCAGGGGTCGCCACCAAGGGGCTTCAGCGACATCAGGGCGCCCACCACCGCCGAACGAGATGATCGAACGAGGGTGTTGACGGACTGAAAAAGTCTGGCATAATGGGCGGCTCGCTACGAAGGAAACTTCGCAG
>NZ_VMBJ01000230.1:0-237 GCF_010608305.1 Stenotrophomonas sp. AS012628
TGCCAGCGCCGCCGAAGAACAGCGCGAGCAACATCACCAGGTAGGTCGCGGCGAACTCGATGCCGTTGTTGACGATGGCGAAGCTTCCGCTCGACGTCAGCCAGTCGTAGTTGCCGTATTCGCGCAGGATTTCCCGGGCTCGCGCCAGCTTCTCGCCAGCCTCCAGCACCTGGGCGTTGGCGAACGGCGCGGACGGATCGGCGATCGCCTGCCAGCCGTTCGGCCAGTGCACGGCGA
>NZ_VMBJ01000231.1:0-236 GCF_010608305.1 Stenotrophomonas sp. AS012628
TCACGCCCCCGCAACCGGACCCACCCCGCCTTCGATAGTTTTCCGTGAACTGTCCGCACTTCTGTAGAGGCGATCTGACGGATATCGAAACATTCGAACTCGATAGAGATTCATCCACGCATGGCGTGGATCCATCAGATCGCGGAAATCTGTCAGAGGTGGGGCGGCATGGGCAGGCAGGACCGTTGGCGGCATGGATGCCGCCATCGAGCCCCCATGGATGGGTTTACGGCGTG
>NZ_VMBJ01000232.1:0-236 GCF_010608305.1 Stenotrophomonas sp. AS012628
CGCCTGCTGCTGGACGAGCGACTTCATCGCGTCTTCCAGGCGTCGGTAGACTGCGTCCAGGTCCTTCAGTGACCCCTGACCCCGCTTGGACGCGTCAACCTGCGCATCGATAGCCGCGTTGACGGCCTCGATCTCTTTTCGAACATCGTCCAGGGTCTTCTTGCTGAGGTTCTTCGCCCTGATGACAAGCTCGACGTTGCGCGTTTGATCAGTCACTGTTCAGGATCCGTTTCAGG
>NZ_VMBJ01000233.1:0-236 GCF_010608305.1 Stenotrophomonas sp. AS012628
GGTTACGACTTCATGGCGGTCTTTGAGCAGACCCCGCGAGAGGTCAGCCTCGGCATGGAGGAAGTGAAGGTCTCCACGCGCTCGCCGTGTCTTACGGCGCTTGTCTGCGACGTGCCGGGCCTCGTCCAAGGTGATCGAGTGCTCCGCGCTCTCAATGGTGAGCTGTTCGAGGTCACCGACGTAAAGCCGGATGGGCTGAGCGGCGTCGAGATTCACGTCGTCCAACTAGGGAGAGC
>NZ_VMBJ01000234.1:0-236 GCF_010608305.1 Stenotrophomonas sp. AS012628
CATATGAAAAGGCGACACGTAACACTTTAGATATTTCAGCAGTACCAAATTTAAAACAAGGTACACACTTACCAGTCATGGTAGATGTTACGCATAGTACAGGTCGTAAAGATATCATGTTACCAACTGCGAAAGCAGCATTAGCTGTTGGTGCAGACGGCGTTATGGCTGAAGTACACCCTGACCCATCTGTTGCACTTAGTGATGCGGGTCAACAAATGGATTTAGATGAATTC
>NZ_VMBJ01000235.1:0-235 GCF_010608305.1 Stenotrophomonas sp. AS012628
TTCGAGCGGATGAGCACCGAGCGTGAGCGCGAGGCCCGCGAGCACCGCGCCAAGGGTCGCGAACTGGCCGAAGGCATTCGTGCCGACGCCGATCGCCAGCGCCGGGTAATCGTTGCCGAAGCCTACCGCGAGTCGGAAGAGACCCGCGGTGACGGCGACTCCAAGGCTGCCGCGATCTACGCCAAGGCCTACAACCAGGATCCGGAGTTCTATTCCTTCTACCGTAGCCTGAAGG
>NZ_VMBJ01000236.1:0-235 GCF_010608305.1 Stenotrophomonas sp. AS012628
TCATCGACCGGCTTGTCCAGCCACACGTTGTGGGTACGGGCTGCGTGGAACAGTTGGTCCAGCGCGGACGGTTCAAGCATCGGCATTGCAAGGTGCTCCGGAAAAAGTTGAGGACCGCATTGTAATGCGCCATATCCGCGTGCGCCGGACACCCGCACGCCCCGGATGGACACCCTGGGCGCCGTCAGCAGCCCAGTGGCTTGAGAAAAACCGACATGCCTTCTTTGTATTTAAT
>NZ_VMBJ01000237.1:0-234 GCF_010608305.1 Stenotrophomonas sp. AS012628
CTGCCGCTCCTCTGGCAGCAGCGCAAGCCCAAGCCTGATCCCGTGCAGGCCCAGTGGCAGCGGTTGTGTGAGCGGCTGGCGCGACATGGTTGCGCGCGCGGCGCTGCCGAAGGCCCGATAGCCTACGCCGAGCGCGCTGCCGCTCAGTTTCCGCAAGCGGCGCAGGCCTTGCGCAATGCCGCCGCCGGCTACGTCGCCTTGCGTTACGGGCGCGACGACGGCGATGCGCAGGTG
>NZ_VMBJ01000238.1:0-234 GCF_010608305.1 Stenotrophomonas sp. AS012628
TGCACGGGCCGCGCGACGCAGCAGGAGCTTGGCGCGTGCCAGGTCACCGAGCTGGGCCATGGCGATGCCACGCAGAGCCAGCGCGGCGGCATCGTCGCGCAGAGCGACGCGGTTCAGCGCTCCGAATGGGTCACCGGCGGCGAGTGCGCGGGCTGCAGCCGTGATCAATGAATCCATTCGAATCCCGCCACACTTGTCACTCCCGCCGTTTGAGGTCGGCGCCTAATCTAGCAC
>NZ_VMBJ01000239.1:0-234 GCF_010608305.1 Stenotrophomonas sp. AS012628
CCGAGAGGACGAGGCGCCTTGCCTTGTGCCGTTCCCCGACCACTTGTTGCTCGATGCAGATTCCGACAATCTGCCCCAGGCGCGCGTGCGAGACGCGCTGGCTCGTTGGCTTGAGGAGGCTAGCAAGGAGGCGGGTCAACGATTGGCGAGGCAGTACTTCTGCGCTGTCCTGTTTAGTCCAGAGTCGGCTACGCGGCTTGCCCAGCATCTTGCTCAGCTGGGATTGCAATACGT